>JAJYKO010000896.1 GCA_021788565.1 Chloroflexota bacterium | reverse complement strand
GCCCGTTGGCGCCGTGTCGAACAGCACGTGATCGAAGTGGCGGGTGGCCTCAGGGTCCCCAAGCAGCTCAGAGAATTTGTCGAAGGCGGCTATCTCCACCGTGCACGCGCCGGATAGCTGCTCCTCCATACTTGCCAAGGCGGCCTCCGGCAGAAGCCCTCGGTACGGCCCGACTACCCGATCCCGGTACTCCCTCGCCGCGGCCTCGGGGTCGATGTTCATCGCGAAGAGACCTGGGACCGATGGGACGGCCGTGGGCGCCGTAGCGAGCGGCACGCCGAGCACCTCATCCAGATTGGAGGCCGGGTCTGTGCTCACCAGCAGCACTCGCCGGCCCATATCCGCGAGGGCCACCGCCGCGGCGCAGGCAATCGAGGTCTTGCCGACCCCTCCCTTGCCGGCGAAAAACAGCGTCCTCGTGGGATCCTTTAGAAAATCCATTATCTGTCTATCTCCATCAAACCAAAAATCCACCTGGTCAACCGGCTACGGCGTGGGACAATCCCGTGTCCCGACGCGCATTATTAGCAGCAGCCCGACCCCGGAGCACAGCCCGTCGCCCCAGAATCGCTGGCGCCAACCTCCGGCGCTCCCAGTATCCGATTGGCCAGATCTAGAACAGAACGCGCCGGGGCATCCTTCACGCCCTGAGCGGTGTTTACCGCAAGCAGCATGTCTTCATGCGAGACCCCCAGCTTCCTCGCCCTGTCGAAGTGGAACTTGAAACAGGGCTCGCAGTTGGCGGCGATGGAGGCTCCAATCGCCACCAGCTCCGCGACGGCCTCGGTGTAGAGCGTCCTGGGGGCAGTCCCGTCCAGACCGCTCCACTCGGCTAGCTGTTCGCGCACCGGGTACTCGCCGCGACTCATCACTAGGCCGTCAACCAGCACCAGCGGCAGGACTTCGACGCCCTTGTCGGCCAGTTCGCTCCTCACCGTCTCATTACCCGCAAAAGCCGCCGGTTGCTGGGCCAGGTTGTAGCGCTCTGTATGGACGCCGCGCCCCTTCAGCCACTCCAGGTCCGCGGCGAAACGCGGGAGAACAGGATCCACGTTCGGCCCGCATACCCCTGTCGAGCAGCACATTGGCGGATCGAACACCTGAACTTTCTTCGAGTTCGTTTCTGTCAGAGCCCCTTTAACCATAATCTTGGATATCTTCTCCACAGGGTCCTCCGTAATTGGTTTGTATTAGTTGGCCGTCAAGGCCATGGGAGAGTCGAGGAGGTTTACCAGTGCCTTGAATCTCTCCAGGGCGCGGCGGTTCAGGCAGTAGCAGACCCGAGGCCCGTCCACATTCCCACGTATCAGGCCAGCTTCGCGCAGGAGCCTCAAGTGCTGCGAAACGGTGGACTGAGCCAGCGGCAACTGGTCGACGATCTCTCCGCAGAGGCACGCCTCCCGAGCTGCCAGGATCTGCACTATCCGAACTCTGGCAGGGTGCCCGAGTGCCTTGGCCAGGGAAGCCAGCACCTCCGCGCCATCGCGTTCGGTTTCCTCTGTTTCTGCATCGACTGGTTCCTCCGGCGGGCAGAAGCAGTACTCCATGTGACTCTCTCCTCGTGCGTAAATCGCCCATCGTCGATATACGATAGCACCGGCACCAATAGCAGTCAAGGGAGCTTTCGGGGTTTCACGTCCACATCCGACCCTCCCCTAACTCCCGTTGCCGAACCGAGATGACCGACCTATGCAGGCCCGATTCGCCCGCTCGTGGCTCGCCATGTACTCCCTGGCACTTCCCAGCCTACCCACAGCCCCCACAAGCGACCGCAACTGCACCAGGTCTCTGAGCGATCGGCCCCGCGCCAGCACCCCCATTGCTTCGGATAGCCACCGCCCTTGAGGGTATCCGGCGCGGTAGAGCGAGGCGAACTCGCTGTAAAACTCGGGCAGCGGCAGCCGCGTTGGCACCACGGCGTGCAGCAAGTCGAACAGCTCGCAGTACCCTGTCTGGAGTTGGCCGCCCCGGCGTTCGTGCAGCTCGGTCCCCGGCAGTGGCGTCGATACCGCAAAAGAAGGTGTCTCGATCCGATGAGACGCCAGGTAGGCGCGCAGGGAGTCGAAATCCGTACGTTCCCACTCCGGGTCCACGATGAAGGACGCCATAGCTCCAACGCTCTCGCGACGCAGCAACTCCAGCGCCACCTCGTTGCTGGCAACGGAGTTGTCCTTCCTGACGCTGGAGAGCCCCTCCTGGTCGGTCTTCTCCAGCTCGACGAAGACCGCCTCCAGCCCCGCCTTCGCCCACAGCTTGATGACGTCCGGGTTCTCGGCGATCCCGTCGCTCCGGGCCTGGAAAACGTAGCGGTGGCGCAGGCCACTGCCCAGCAGCAAGATGGCGATCCGCATCGCCCGGTCGGCATCCGCCAGAAAGTTGTCGTCGGTGAACAGGATGGTAGACTCCGTGATGGCGGACACCTCCGCGACCACCCGTTCCGCACTCTTGGCCCGATAGCGCCTCCGGTAGAAACGCCACACGCTGCAGAAGCTGCATCGATGCGGACAACCTCGGGCCGTTTCCACTGCCGCCATGGGCCGATGGGTGAAGAGGTGGTAGCTCTCCCTGCGACCCCTCGCCAACTCGCGCGCCGGCAGCGGCAAATCGTCCAAGCGCTGGACTAACTGCCTAACGGCGGTGTGCACCTGCCCGTCGAGCGAGTTCAGTACCAACCCTGCGACGGATTGGGGATTGTCCCCACGCTCCAGGCACGTCACCAACTCCGCCACTGTCCTTTCGCCCTCACCCAGGGCGATGGCGTCCACGGCCCAATCGAGAAAATCGGCGGGGTTGAGGGACGCGTGGTGACCGCCCACCACCACGAAGGGCGGCTGCCCGTCGACCGCGGTCTTCGCCACCCTTGCCGCGTTCAAGGCGCTGCAGACGTCCACGGTAAAGGAGCAGTTGATCCCGCAGACCTCGGGCTGGAAGCGGTCCACGGCGTCCGCCAGCCCGTCCTCGACCCTCAGATCGAGGAGCTGAACCTCATGGCCCTCAAGTGCGCCCGCCACCGCCTCCAGGCCCAGCGGCTCCAGCAGCGCCATCCCATGGAACCCAGGCCCATGGCCGTAGCCAGCCTGCACCAAGAGAATGCGCATGCCCCTCACCTCCTGCGCGATCTCATCTCTTTAATCGGCCATCGTAGATGGCCGATTATTTGGCTAGTTTCTCTAAGCCACCGCCCCTGGGTGCGGCATCGATCGGCAAGAAGCCGCGCCTCTCGCGCTTACTGCCCGAGATCGTCGCGTACGACAAGTCCTATGTTCGTGTGCGCTAACGATCTTCGGGCTGGTCAAGCAGTATCACCGGAACCGGC
>JAJYKO010000895.1 GCA_021788565.1 Chloroflexota bacterium | reverse complement strand
CGATCTTGGTCGCCTTCGAGTGGGCGATGATCTCCTTCATCGTCCGCGGCACGTGGCACTGCCGGCACGCCGCGTAGACGCTCGCGGCCACCAGCGCGACGATCTTCTTCCCGCGCGTCGCCTTGTGCTCGAGCGCCCGCCGGTAGATGTACGTCGCCGATTCCTTCACCTCGCGCGAGAGCCCGAGGACGCCGGCGAGGCGGTTCAGCTCGCCGAGCGCCACCACGAGATTGCGCTGGTGGGTGCGGGCCGCGCGCAGCCGGTGGTTCAGCTTGCGCAGGTGGTAGAATTTCAGTGAGGTGTTGCGGGAAAGGGAGTTCCCCTGGAAGTCGCGCGTCGGGACCCCGATCTCGCTGAAGAGGCCCTTGTCCGGCATCAGCGGGGAGATCACGGGACCCCAGCCCCGGGCCTCGCGTCCCGTGTCCTCCTTCGACCCGCGCTGGCCGCGGTCGCTGACGAGGGCGCTCTGGTCGACCACCAGGCCGCAGTCGGCGCAGACGATCTCTCCGCGGATCTCGTCGCGGATCAGGTGCGAGGAACCGCAGTTCGGGCACGCGTCGGACGCGGGCGGAGACGGCGGCACCGCACCGGATTCGGACGCCGTAAGCGTCGCGCTCTTTACGCCGCCGGCACGAGGACGATGACTCGCCGAGGAGGGTCCAGTGGTCTTCATAGCTTCTACGGTGGCCCAACGTAAGGCCCGTATTTATAGATTCATGCAGTCCGTGTACCGATTGTCTGATACACATGCTACACCATGCGCAACTGTAGCATGGGTTTGAAACGCTCAACAGAACTGGATCACGAGCGGCAATGGCTATCCTCAGATCCAATGGGAGAGCTCAATGTACGACTTCAACTACGTGCGACTGTAGCCAAACCGAACAACTTTCCTGACGATTTGCGGGGCGTCGCGACGGTAGGGAACCTCACAAACGGAGACCGGACATGGGGCTGGATCACTCCGGGGCCACAGATGACACCGCGAATCTGGCCCAAGCGGACCGTCAGAGTAGGTTTCGGGCACAAGACACAGTCCTTCTCCGCAGAGTCTCTAGCAGAGTCCTGACGCTCTCGTCTGACTGGCGAGACTGGCTCTTCGTCCCACTGACGCTGCAGGTCCTAGTTGTCAACGTCGTCATCTACCCACCCTACGCGAGGGCAATCATTGGCTGGGGTACGTTCCAGTTGGGCACGAACGAAATCTTCCCTTTCACCTGGGGCAGCTCGCTCCTGTTGTTCCTATTTGCGATATGGATGTTCTATCGAAAGCAGCATGTCGACGTTATCCGATCCGTCCTCTATTCCGTGGCTCTCAGCTTCGCCGCCACTTCGCTATTCGAGCTGCTGTACCAGAATGTGGGTATCGGCCAAGGGATCGGCAATCAGTTCATGGAAGGTCAGGTGATCAACCTGAGTGCTATCCTTTTTGGACTGTCGAGCGTGAGATTCTGGCGAGCTACCCGTTGGACCCTCGCGGCCACCGCGCTGTACCTGGGCGCATGGCTGCTCTGGTTGAGTTTCGGATATCCGCAGTGGTATGACACCTCGGCGGTCAGGGCGAGTGAGGGCTATTTTTTCAATGTCGCCATCAAGATTGGATCCTACGTGCTGCTGGCCCTGTACATCCTGCCGACTTTCCGCCTCCGGACGCGGGAGAGAGTTACGGGTGTAACCCGCACCCCCGGAGTCCGGCAGTGAGCATGGCCCCGAGCTGAAAGGGGTCCAGGCGGCGCGCGGACCTGCGGCGGGGTACACGTCAGGAATCACAACCCCACCCGTATTCCAATCGAGGTGGGACCGTTCTTTTGCCGTGTGTCCATATCAGAAGCCAAAACTCGCGTTGCCTCCAAGTAGCGGACTATGCCGCCCACTGGCTTTGGACCGCCGCGGAATACGGCAACGCGATCGGGCTTAGAGAGCTGGATTCTCTGTGAAGGGTCTTCGGCAAAAAGCGCGAGCCGTGGACTGCGTTTCTCGGCCCTACGCAGGAGCGACTGATCAACGGGTCAGTTCGGTAGTGAGAAGGAAGGAAGGCAAAACTATCTTTCGCTAGAAGCCTTTCTACCAAGGCATACGCTTGCTTCTGCCCCTCGAATAGTCCCAAAGCCGTGCAGCATGGCCCGAGAGGACAGGGAAGAGGCGCGGTCCGCGATTCGTCGAGCTCTGAGAACCCTGACCGGTGAGGCTACCGGGTCAATAGGGGTTGAGCGAACGATGATGCCGCCTCGGGTCGCCTCGCCCACGGAGTCCGAAGACCATGCCCGCGGCGACCCCGGAGAAGCTGGTGATCGTAGCGACGCACGGCGGTGAGAACCCGGAGAAGGCGACGATCCCGTTCGTCGTGGGGGGAGCCGCGCTGGCGATGGAGACGAGAGTGACGGTGATCCTTCAGTCCCAAGGGGTCACGCTCGCAGCCCAAGGACTCTACGAGCACGTGCACGCGCCGGGCTTCGACCCGGTGAAGAAGCTTGTCGATACCTTCCTCGAGCTGGGAGGATCGATCCTCGTATGTATCCCGTGTCTCGAGGTACGTCACATCGCGCCCACGTCGCTCGTTCCCGGAGCCCAGACGGTAAAGTCCGGTCGGGTCGTTCAGGAGCTCCTCGAAGCGAAGGCGGTCGTGAGCTACTGATCTCTAGGCGCCCCGGCGGGCCCAGCCGCGTTACGCCGGGGCCGCCGTGAACACGCAGCCGCGGGTCGCGTGCTTGGTCGGGTCCGGCTTCGTGACCTCCCAGTGTTGGCCCAGGCGGGCCTCGAGGATCGCCCGGAACAGCTGGGGGCACATCACTCGACCGATCTCGGGCGAGTCGCTCGTGCAGGCGAAGCAGCCGGTGACGCGGAAGGTGAGCGGCCGCGCCTTGAGCGGCGTGAGGTGGCCCATGGTGTGCGTCTCGTAGTACTCGGTAAGCGCCCGGACCACCTCGTCCGTCGATTGCCCGTGCAGCTGGCCCGCGATCTCGCGTCCCAGCTGGCGCGCGATCGCCTCGATCAGCTCGGGAAGGCTCAGGTGTAGTTCGCGGACGCCCGACGCCCGCATGCCGAGCTTCGCGATCTCCTTCAAGCGCTGGAACGGGATCGACTCCTTGCCGGTGACCACGGGAAGGATCGCGGCCGGCGGGTCTTCCAGTTCCACGAACCGCTCCTCCGAGCGGGTCGCGGGGGTCCAGAGCCGCCGGTGGTAGTCGCGGGCGAGCTGGATGAACATCGGTGCCGACGACCAGAGCGCGACCTGCTCGTCCCCGGTGCGCCCGAATCCGTCCTCGCCCGACACGAAGACGAGCGCGCCCAACCGGTCGATCACAACGGCCCGGTTGGCCACCG
>JAJYKO010000894.1 GCA_021788565.1 Chloroflexota bacterium | reverse complement strand
AGAGGCGCATCTTTGGGGATCGCAAGCAACATCGCCTGCTGGCGGCTCGCGGTTGTGGAGGCTATCTTCTCGCGGGCATGGCCCAGCTTCAGACCGTACTTCTGCTCTAAGAGCTGGTAGAGCGAGGCGTGGGTGAGGTCGTCGTTGACCAGGTTCGGACAACGATCATAGGGAACGTGGACGGTCTGAAGCGCCATCGGCTCACCGTCCGCAAGCCTGAGCCGGAAGATCTGGACAACCTTGTCCCCGGGGCGCAGCTCCAGGAGGGAGACCATCTCTCGCCCCGCTTCGACGACCGACTCGCCGAGGACCCGCGCTCCAGGATGGAGTCCCCTGGCGGTCATCTCCTCGAAATACCCAGTGAGGCTGGCCAGCTTTCGTTCGATCTTCGGGCGGGCGACGAAGGTTCCCTTGCCTGCCCGCCGGTAAAGGACTCCTTCGTTGACCAGTTCGCTGACGGCCTGCCGGGCGGTCATTCGGCTGACGCGGTAAGTGGAGGCCAACTCCCCCTCACCCGGAATGCGGGCGTCGGGCGGGTAGAGGCCATCCTGGGCAAGCTGCTCCTTGATCAGCTGCTTGATCTGATAATAGAGGGGGACCGGCCCATCCTTACGCAGCTTGGCTATCATGTGTCACCTCTTCCGACTGTACCTGTATAGACAGGATAAGATAACTCTGCAAGGTTGTCAAGGGTCTCCTCGAATGGTGCCATCGTGACCAAGCGTGAACTGCTTGTGAGGTCCCAAAGCCGGACCCATCGTCATCCCAGCACTACTAAACCAAAGCCAGGATGAAACCCGCGGGGTCTCGGGGATCACGGCGCGCCAGTTCAGGATCAGGGGCCAAAGACCCCGCGGGTTTGGTCGCCGCTTTACTTTAGGGGCATCACGCGACGCCCGAGGGGCCCCCGAACAGAAGGGCAAGTGCTGTCTCACAGCGAAAGAGGCCCTGGAGAGCTTACTCGACTCCAGGGCCTCTTTCGCTCAACTGTCGCTTGCCTCCTACGGCTTGACCAGAACCTTGATGGCATTGCCTCGCCGCTCGCGGAAGGTGGCGAACGCCTCCATAATCTGGTCCAGGGGGAACTCGTGGGTGATCATCTTGCTCATCGGGAGCTTCCCCTGCCTCATCATGGATAGCCCACGACGGCAGGCCGAGTGGCCCTCGCCACGGGTGGTATAGATGGTAATGTCGCTGCGTATGGCGGTGCTAATGTCCGCCGTCACGCTGTCCTTGTAGAAAGCGAGGAGCAGAACCTTTGTGCCCAGCTTCGCCATCCTGATTGCGTCGTCGAGGGTTCCGGGGCCGCCAGCGCAATCGATCACCAGGTCAGCACCGAGCCCGCCGGTGAGATCCCGAACCTGCCTCACCGCGTCGTCTCCGCGTGCCTTCACCAGGTGATCGGCACCGAACTCGGGACCCAGCTGCATCCGAGCTTCGTTGGTTCCAACCAGGATCACCTTGTCAGCGCATAGTGCCTTGGAGACTGCAGCGGTTGTGAGGCCAATGGGACCGGGACCTATCACCACTATGGTGTCTCCGGCCACAAAACCACCCGCCACGTCCAGGCCGTAGAGGGGCGTGCCGGTGGTCGTCATCATGGTGGCTTCGTCGAAGGATATGTTATCCGGGAGGTGGTAGACCGCGTTGATGTGGTGCACGGTGTACTCGGCGTAGCCACCGGGAACCGTGAAGCCCGACGCGTGGTGACCCTTGGCAGGGTTTCCGTAGTTCAGGCATGCGGTGTACTCGCCGCGGATGCAGTTCTCGCACCGCATGCAACCCTTGTGCGCCTCCACGGCTACCCTATCGCCCGGCGTGAACTCCGTGACGGTGCTACCCACGGCTACCACCGTGCCCACATACTCGTGTCCGGGAATGAACACCCCGAAGTCCGGTTGACCCGGGAAGGGGTGATGAGTGATCTTGAGATCGGTGCCGCAGATGGCGCAGGCCGCCACTTTGATCAGCACGTCCTGGGGTCCAGGAGTCGGAACGGGGCGCTCTACCACTCTCAGGTCGTCAGGCCCGAAAAGGACTGCCGCACGCATTTTGGTCGGGATATCGAACCCGCCGGCACCTGCCGCCTCGTTCCGCTCTATCGTCTGCATCTGCACGCCTCCTCGCTTGTAATGGCTCTCGCGCTGGTTTACCGATTATAGCACCGAACAGGTGTCGCTCTACTGCTTCTTTCCGAGATTCACCTGCTTGGCCAACTGTGCGATCTGCGCCGTCTGGTCGGCGACGTACGCACTGTACTGTTTGCTATCCATGATCGCCAGCTGCGAGCCCACGGTGTCCAGGTAGCTCTTCCAGTCCGCGCTCTTTGCCGCCGCGAGCGCCGCGGCTTCGATCGCGGCGTCCACGTCCTTGGGAGTACCGACTGGCGTCGCGAGCCCGCGCCAGTTCTCCATTACCAGGTCGACCCCCTGCTCCTTGAACGTCGGCACGTCCTTGAAGGCCGCGACGCGCTGCTCAGAGGTCACCCCCAGGATTCGGGCCTGGCCGGACTTGTAGGCCGACATGATCTCGGTCGGATGCTGCACGGAAGCGTCGATGTGACCGCCGAGAACAGCGGTGACCGCGGGACTGTCACCAAAGGCAACATGGCTGAACTGGACCCCGGCCTTGCTGGCAATGGCCACGGCTGCCAGATGAGTGAACGAACCAATGCCGGAGTTGCCGACCGCAAGCGGCTTCGTCTTTCCCGCGGCCAGGAAATCGGCCAGGGTCTTGTAGGGGCCGTCGGCCTTCACGGCCAGCGTCACGGTCTCAGTGGAGACCCTGGCCAAATTGTCGAAGGCCTTGTAGTCGTAGTCGACGTTTCCTATGGCAGGCAGGGTCGCCATGGCCGCCGAGGCCCACAGAACGGTGTAGCCGTCGGGTTTGGCGGTCTTTACCGCGGTCTGCCCCACGGCCCCACCGGCGCCCGGTTTATCCACCACCTCGATGGTGCCCCCCAGCTGTTTCTCCATGAGGGCCGCGAGCTTACGGGCACCGGTGTCGGCGGACGTGCCGGCACCGAAAGGCACGATGAGCTGGATCGTCCTGGCAGGCTTCCAAGTGGAGGCCGCGGCGGCCTGAGTGGGAGCGGCCTGGGCAGGTGCGGCGGCCTGAGTCGGAGCCGGCGCTGCGGGCTTGGCAGGAGCGGACGTAGCGGCGGGAGCTGCGGGCTTCGCCGCCGTTGGACTGGCTGCCGGCGCCTGTTGGCAACCGGCAGTGATGATCAGGGCACCAAGGACAACTACCCCAAGGGTCACGAATGGCCTGCGGACCGCGTTGAATATCATCGTTCTCCTCCTTCCGACGATAAACAGGTTGGGGAAT
>JAJYKO010000893.1 GCA_021788565.1 Chloroflexota bacterium | reverse complement strand
GTAGCCCACACCGGACCGGTCTCGTCTTCCGCATCGGGCCTCATGGAGCGGAACTTCAGCAGTTCGAACGGCCGGCCATCCAGGCCCACTCTCGTCTGAGCGAAGAACACAGGGCCACGGGGCGACGTGATCTTTATAAATATGGCCGTAATCATCATCAGCGGCGAAAGCAGCACCAGCGTCAGGGAACTGATGGCCAGGTCCATAAAGCGCTTGATGGTCAGGTTCCAGCCTCGAAGGGCAACGTCGCGAACCCGAACCAGCGGCAGACCGCCCATTTCGGTTACGCTGACCTCACTGGACATGATCTGGAAGACGTCTGGAAACACCTTAACGTTGAGTTTCTTATTGCCCGCGGCGTTCACCAGCTGGAGCATCTCCCGATGGGTTATGGAGGGTGAGGCAAATATCACCTCGTCGATGCTGTACTCCTGAACGACCTCCGGGAGTACCGAAACGGGACCCAGCACCGGTATGTCCACAGGAGCGAGCACCTCGGGGTCGTCCTCCAGGAATCCGACTACCGAGTAGCCCAGGCCGGCCCACATGGATATCCGATCGTAAACGATGCGTCCCGTCTCGCCGGCTCCCACTATCAGCAGCCGCAGCTGGTCGACCCCCAGGCTTCGAAGGATAGAAATCAGGCCATACATGAGCAGCCTCGAGATCCACAGCAGGACCACGACGGAGCCCCACGTCCATACCAGCACCCAGCGCGGATAGTCCAGCCCCTTGAAAAGGAAGGTAGTAGTGCCCAGGCCGAAGAGGATGCCGGCCGAAGCCGACAGCAGCACCGCGTAGAAGAGATCTATGCGCGATGCCCCTCGTCGGGGTATGTAGAGGCGGAAGGCAAACATGGTCACTACCACTCCCACGATGATCAACATAATCAGATCCTGGTAGTTCCGGAGAGGCGGCATCGTGATACCGGCTCGCGGCTCCAGGTGGAGGCGCAGCCGATAGGACATGGCGAAGCAGCCGACAATCAGCAGGACGTCCACTCCCAGCAGCAGGAGGCTAAAGATCACGTTGAAGAAACGGCTCACGAGACCCTCCGTGCCTCAGGTGGGCGAAGGTAGTTCACGGCGAGGGAGAAGGCGCACTTGGCCCAGATGCCGGAGAGGATCAGCAGCCGCAGCACGAAACTGGAGCTGGCGGCGTAGTGCTTGTCGTAGA
This sequence comes from Chloroflexota bacterium, assembly GCA_021788565.1. The sequence continues at coordinate 2,159 of JAJYKO010000893.1, read as the reverse complement.
AGATCTGCATGGCGCGGTAGAACTCGACGATAGTCCTGTTGGTGTGGCGGCGGCTACTGGCTCCTTTGTGGTGAAGCACCACCACCCCGGGGTTGTAGAGCACCTTCCAACCCTCTGCCTTGATTCGAAAAGCCCAGTCCAGGTCCTCGCCATACATGAAGAAGGCCTCGTCGAGGAGGCCCGCCTGCTGCACAGCCTCAAAGCGTACCATCATGAAAGCGCCCACCACCGAGTCCACCTCTGCCGGTTGGTCCGGATCGAGGTAAGTGAGGTTGTAGCGCCCGAACCGGCGGCTCCTGGGAAACAGCTTGCTCAGACCCAGCATCCGATAGAACGAGACCCCCGGGGAGGGAAAGCTCCGCCGGCACGCCAGATCGAGACTCCCATCCAGGAGCACAAGTTTCGGCCCGGCGATGCCCGCCTCTGGGTGCGCGTCCATGAAATCCACCATCTGCCGCAGTGCCCCCGGCGGCAGCTCCGTGTCCGGGTTGAGCAGCAGGTAGTATCTTCCGCGGCAGCGGCTGAGCCCCAGGTTGTTGGCGTAAGCGTAGCCCCGGTTGGCGGAGCTTCTGACGAGCCTCGCCCAGGGGAACTCCGCCGCAACCATGTCTGCGCTTCCGTCGGTGGAGGCGTTGTCCACCACGAACAGCTCTAGTGCCGGCGCTTCCTCGCTTCGTTCTACCGAGTTGAGGCAGGCCCTCAGCAGTTCACGGGTGTTGAAGTTGACGATGACTACGGAGAGTCTCGGGGTATCTGACAAGCTCATCCCCGTCGGCGAAGCCATGCTCGAAGACTGCGGCGTCATGATATAACGCGAATCCTGCGCGTATGTTTCGTTCCGAGCGGAATCCTGCTCACTGCAATATAGGTGTAGCTGAACGGATTATAGAGGCGGGAGGCGCGGCGGGTCAAACCGCGCGGGCGAAGGGCTCGCACTCCGACCCGGAAAACGAGCGGCGTCTGGGCCGAGATGCTTGCCAGCTACTTCTGGCGAAGCCGCCAGAGCACGCCAGTGGGGTAGCCGGCCATTTTGGCCAGGTCACCGACCACGCGAATCACCGGTACCCATGCCAGCGCCTCCGCCTTCTCTGCCGGAGACAGCGTGCCCAGACGCGGGACCAGCCGCTGATACGGCTTCTGGAGATGGAGTATCCCGCCCAGCGCCAGCGGCGCTAGCAGATACCAGCGCCTGCGGCTGCCCAACAGGAAGGCGAGCGCCCCGGCGTAGCTGGCGTAGCGGGCGGCGTGTCTGAGAGGCCACAGCTTCGCCTTGCCGTCCCCGCGAGCGTAGCGGAAGTACTGAGTCCAGAAGGCCCCCAGGCTCTGCCGCGGCCTGAAGAGGGCGACCGCCTCGGGTGCCCAGCCGAAGACGCAGCCGCTCTTGCGCAGGGCGAGATCGAATACCACGTCTTCGCAGTAGTCCAGCCACTCGGGGTAGCCGCCCGCCTGCCTCCAGGCCTCTCTCGTGAAGGCAACCGACCGGCTGGAGGGGAGGAATCGCGCGGGGTTCACCTCATCCCTGGTGGGGAGCACTGTCGCTCCCATGGCCAGCTCGAACACGTTCCTCGGGGCGGGTTCGAAGAATCCGCTCACCACGTCCAGCCTACCAGGGCGTCGCTCGAAGGGAGTCACCAACTGTTCCAACCAGGTTGGCTTGAGGCTGACTCCCGCATCGGTGACGGCGATCACGTCGCCTGTGGAGTGAAGCACGGCGGCGTTCCTGCCTTCGGAGATGTTGGCGTCGGGTAGTTTGAGGATCGTGACGCTGAGCCGGCCCGATGCGGCGGCCTGTATTCGCTCGACCGTGCCGTCCGTGGAGCCCCCGTCGGCGATAATAACTTCGTCGGGGCGGCGGGTCTGGTTAGTGAGGGAATCGATCAATTCCCCGACGCTGGCTTCCTCGTTGAGGACAGTAGCGATGACGGCGACCCTGAGAGGCTTGCTCGGTTGTCCCATGTGCACCTCAGGAAAAGATGGCAGGAAGCGAAGGGTGTGGGTCTTGCCCGATTGTGGAGTAGCGCATTCGATAATACGTTCGTCGCGCGGCTGCCGTCAAGCAGACGTATTCCCTCATCTAAAATGTTACCGGGGCCGGTACAGTTCCCTCAAAAGAAAATGTTACCGGGGGGACGATGGCGGCCGACGGAGAGATGAGTGTA
>JAJYKO010000892.1 GCA_021788565.1 Chloroflexota bacterium | reverse complement strand
GATGGCCGTGTAGCTCGCCACCAGCGATGCGTACTCCTCCTGGCGGCGTCGGGAGTCACCGCGGCTACCCTTGGATGGGTCCGCCAGGGCGATGGTGGGGTCAAGACCGATAGATATCACTCTGAGGTCGCCCGCCGTCACTAGCGGCCTCCCAGCCACACCTGATCCAGCACGCCGACGGTGTCGTCCACCAAACGATCCCAGGATGAGTCCTTCACCCTCTCCCTGGATCGCCCGACGAAAGCCTCGCGAAGATCCGGATCCCCCAGCAGCCGCTCAACCGCAGACACGATCTCCTTTCGGCCATCCACCGGGACCAGGAAGCCATTCACGCCGTCCTCCACCAGTTCCATGTTGCCGCCCACGGCCGTCGCGACCACCGGTATCCCGACGTCCATGCATTCCAGCAAGGTGTGAGAGAGTCCCTCGTAGCGCGTGTTCAGCACGAAGACGTCGCACGCTCGAAGGTAGAGCGCCACTTTTGCCTGAGGCACGCTCCCCACGAACACTACGCGATCCGCGACGCCAGTCTCGACCGCCAGTGTCTGCAGTGACCCCATCTCCGGGCCGTCGCCGACGATGACCAGCCTGCTCCCGGCAGGCAGATCCGGCACCAGATCGATCAGCGTATCGATGTTTTTCCACTTGTACAGCCGGGCCACGGTGAGGACCAGGGTGCCCTCCAGCTCCACGGCGGCCCTCGCTTCATCCCTGGAAACCGAACGGTCGAACCGGCTGACCAGGGCGTTGTACAGCACGGTGATGCGATCCGGAGGTACCCCCCATCCAGCCACGATCCGCTTCAGGTAGAAGCTAGGGGTAATGACCCTGTCCACGTTACGGGCGTACCACTTCTCGATGCGTCGCACCAGTTCCACCTTGAAGCCGTAGCGCGCGTGCTGGAACTGGTCGATGCCGTCGTCGGTCCACTGGTGGCGAATGGCGTACTCCCACGCAAAGTCACCTACGACCTTGAGGACCGAGGGCTTACCCATCAACCGCGCACCCAGGATACCGGGAAACTCCAGACCGTTGACGTACACCACGTCGGCATTTCTGGCGTACCACATGACCCAGAGAAGGACGACCAGCATCCGCAACGGCATGAACGTGCGGCGGGAGACACGCTTTATCGGGTAGGGATAGGCGCCTACCAGGGCGGGATTTTCGGGACACACCACCAGTTGAACCGAGTGACCGCGGCGGTGCAGATCGTTGGCGATGCGGGAGACGTAGGTCGCGGGGCCGCCGATGTCGGGCGGGAACAGATTAGAGACCAGCAGTATCTTCAACGAGTCTCCCCGTCTCGGTAGGTGAGACCAGCAATTTGCGATGCGGCGTGGAACAGCTTCCAACGCGGGCCGTCGGGCTGCCAGGGCGCGTCGCAGCCACGGCACAGCGGCAGTTCGCCCAGCTTTCCCTGTCGGTGGAGGGTGCGGATGCGGACCATGTGCGGGCCGTTCCAGATCTCCCTCAGCGTGTCGGTATTCAGGTCGCCGAATACGTCGGCGGGGCCAAAGTCGCCGCAGCAGGTGGCAACCTTGCCGTCCCAGCCGATGGCGAGCGACTTCCAGAGCCAATTGCACGGGTAGAAATTGTGCCCATAGGGCGCCGCCTGGAACTTGTCGCTATCGATCATCGTACCGGCCCAGCCGTGGGCCCAGATCGGGTCGAACTCATCCACCGGCAGCCCATCGAAGAGGTGAACGAAGGCATCAGGCACCTCAGGCCGCTTCATCTTCTCGTCGAAGAAACGGATCACCTGTAGAGTCACGTAGGGCTTACGGGCGCGCCGCGCCTTCTTTGCTTTCAGGAAGGCTGTGACGTTCTCCAGTGTCTTCTCGAAGCGGGCGCCGCGCCTCATCTGCTCGTACAACTCTTTCTCGCCGCCGTCGAAGCTAACGGTGAGCTTGGAAAGCTTCGCATCCAGGAGACCCTCCACCAGTTTCCCCTTCAAGAGGGTGGCGTTGGTGTTCAGGTGGATCGCGATCCCAGCCGTCTCGGCGATCTGCACCATCTCCACGATGTGCGGATGGAGCAGCGGTTCGCCGCGGAAGAAGAGGTTGATCTCCCGGACGAACTCCCTCGCCTCGGAGATGATCTTCTTGTACAGCTCCATGTCCATGTAGCCGTTGCCCTTCGTCGCGCCCATGCTTTGTGGACACATGATGCAGCGCAAGTTGCAGTGGCTCGTGGGCTCCAAGTGGAGCTTCAGCGGCCCATACGGCACGACGGGGCTCCGCCGCAGCCAGTGGAACATGAAGGCGAGGGTGCGCGGGTGCAGCACCGCCCTGTTTCGCCTGAACTTCGTGAGCAGATTCTGGGCACCGCCGATACTATTCACGTCTTCGCAATCCTGTGGGCTTGATGAGACGACTGAGGACTGAGTGCTGAGGACTGAGCCCGTACTTCATTGGCTCGGCCCTCAGTCCGCAGTCCTCAGTCCTCAGCACTCTTGGGCTGGGCGTGCGGGTCAACGGCCTCATCTATCAGCATGATAGGGATACCGTCACGAACCGGATAACGCTTGCCACACCGCTCGGTAGCCGTGCAGACAATCCAATCGCCCTCCTGGACCACCGGAGCTTTGCAGGCAGGGCAAGCAAGGATGTCCAGCAGCTCCTTGTCGATCATCGCGGGGTACTCTCCTTCCGCTGCTGTTGAGACTTGAAACGAAGGACAGCCATAGCCGTCAGGAGGATCACCAGGGTAGACAGAGAGAGTGCGAGCCCCAACTTCAGGGAATCAGGCTCAAAGCGGAACTCGACATCATGTTCTCCGGGGGAGACCTCGATAGCCCTGAATAGATAGTTGGCCCGCCACACCCTGACCTGTTTGCCATCCAGGTAGGCGTTCCAGCCTGGGTATGATATCTCATTGAGCAACAGGAATCCAGACGAAGTGGCATGCACCGCCAGTTGAACCTTGTTGTTACCGCTCGCCACGATCCGGACCTGGCCCACGTTACCCGTTCCGGTGGTCTTGGCCGCCGGGGCACCTGCCCCTTCCAGCACTACCTCCCGCCTCGGGTCAAAGTCCGGCGACTGCAGTTTCAACAGAGCCTCCTCCGGGCTGGTCGCCACTTCGGCCCCCTGCACCAGGAGAGCCCGCGGGAGAGCCATCTTGTTCTGGTAGAGGGTCGCCCCGTCGATCTCGCCCACCTTCTCGTATCGGTCGACCGGCTTCGCCGGGACCTCTATCACCTCCGGCACGGCGAGATGAACCGATGGCTCCACCTGCTGAATCGTGATCTCGGAAATCGTGATCGGATGCGGGAAGACCAGGTTGGCGGCATAAACGTGGGTGGGGGATGGAAGATCCCTGGTCGAGGCGATCGGC
>JAJYKO010000891.1 GCA_021788565.1 Chloroflexota bacterium | reverse complement strand
GCCGCAAGTCTCGCCGTGAAGGACTCCGTACACCAGCGGGCCTCATACAGGTCGTCCGAGCTACAGTCCCGCATTCGAACGGCGACGCTGAGGGAGGAGGTAACGGTTCGGTACCCGGGGTCGGTCACGAAGGCGCCTCGGCCGTTTCGGGGCGCCAGGAGGCCACGCTCTTCCAGTAGTTTGATGGATTCGCGGATCACTGGGCGGCTGACGCCAAAGCTGGAGGCCAACTCTCGCTCCGAGGGCAGCTTGTCGCCGGGGCGCAACCGGTCGCCAAGGATAAGTTCCTCGATGCGAGTAGCGATCTGCTCGGTGAGTCGTATCGGCGCAAGCCTGTCGAAAAAGAGTTCCGTCATGTCCGGCACCAGGGAATGACTGGCCCCACACAGATGGTCGTGCTGCTTGGCTGTCAGGCTGTCTTACCAAAAGTGCAGCTACAATATGCCGGCGGCGTCCCTTTGTCAATATCTGATTTCTTAACCTGGAAGTATAACGGGGGCACCTCTTCTATCCGGTAGGTGGGCGTGACGCTGTGCCCCCCCGCGTCACGGGGGCGGCCCCGCCTACTGGCACTAGCACGATCTCGCTAGCGCTTTCTTCCCACAACGCGATGGGCAGCGTCGACGATGTGCTGGGTCGTCAGACCGAACCACTCCAACAACTCCTCGTGGGAGCCAGTGTCCGAGTAGCAGTCGGCGATACCGACACGCTCCATCGGCGTCGGGACCTCCTCGGCCAGCACCTCGGCAACGGCGCTACCCAGCCCGCCGTAGACGTTGTTCTCCTCCACAGTCACGATAGCCCCCGTCTCTTGGGCGACTCGAACGATCTCCGCCCGGTCGATGGGCTTGATGGTATGCATCTCGACCACCTGGGCACGGACTCCAGCCTCGGCCAGCCGGTCGGCTGCTTCCAGTGCCTTGCCCACCATGATGCCGCACGCGATGATCGCGACGTCGCTGCCTTCCCTGCGCAGCGGAACCGCCTTGCCGATCTCGAGCCGGTAGTCATTCCCGTGCACGTCGGGGACGGTCATTCCGACTCTTATGTACACCGGACCAGGATAATCCACAGCGGCGGACACTGCCCCCTCGATGCCTCTGGCATCGGCAGGAACTACCACCGTCATATTGGGGATGGACCGCATCACGCTGATGTCTTCCGTGGCGGCATGGGTCGGACCGTTGATACTGGCAGAGTACCCGCCTAGGCCGGCCACGAACTTCACGTTGAGTCTGGGATAGGCTATGAAAGTCCGTATCTGCTCGAGGGTACGCATGGACAGAAATACCCCGTAGCTGATGGCGAACGGGATCTTGTTGGCCGTGGCCAGGCCGGCCGAGGCCATCACCATGTTCTGTTCCGCGATCCCGAAGTTGAATATCCGATCCGGGAACTTCGCCCCAAAGTCCTGTACCGACATGGTCTTCAGGCAATCGGCCACCGAGACCACGATCTCCTCTCGCTCGGCACCGAGCCGGACCAGCGTGTTGCCGAGGACCTGAGTGCTCGAAGCCATAGCCGTCATGGAAACCTCACCCCCTTGCATCCGATCTCCTCCAGGGCCTTCTCCAACTGCGCTCGGTCCGGCGCCTTGCCGTGCCAGAGGTTGTCGTTCTCCATGAAGGAGACCCCCTTGCCCTTGACGGTGTTCGCCAGTACGAAGGTGGGCACTCCGGCCTTGCGGGGGGCTTCGCTAAACACCTCTACCAGGGACCGAATGTCATGGCCGTCCACTTCTCGCACGTCCCAGCCGAAGGACTTCCACTTCGCGGCCATGTCGCCGAGGGGCATAATCGAGTCGACGGCGCCGCCGCTCTGGTGGCCGTTGCGATCAAGAATGGCGACGAGATTGTCCAGGTGGAAATTGGGGGCGGACATCACGGCCTCCCAGTTCAGGCCCTCCTGGATCTCCCCGTCCCCGATCAGGACGAAGACCCTGTAATCCTTTTTGTCCAGCTTGCCCGCCAGCGCCATCCCGATGCCGGCCGAGAGGCCATGCCCTAGGGAACCAGCCGTCATCTCCACGCCGGGCGTCTTCCCCAACTCCGGGTGGCCCTGCAGCCGAGAGCCGATCTTACGGTAGGTGAGAAGCTCCTCCCTGGGGAAGAAGCCCTTCTCGGCAAGTGCGGAGTACCAGGCGGAGCAGGTGTGGCCCTTGGACATGATGAAGCGGTCCCGATCAGGCCAGTGCGGATCTTCCGGCCGCACCTTCATGATGCCGAAGTAGAGAACCGCCACGATGTCCGCGGCCGAGAGGGAACCCCCGACGTGCCCAGTATTGGACTGATGTGCCATCCAGAGGGCATCACAGCGGATCCTGCGCGCCTTCTCCTGGAGGACGCCGAGATCCAGCGAAACCATATCGCTCAATTGCTCGCTCCTTTCACGACAGACTGTTCACTCGTGCGTTAACCACCATTGCGTTACCGACTGCCGGGTGCTGGCACGCGCGCTGTGGGGCCGGTTGCGCCTCTACCGTGCATATTGCCTCGGGCCATTGAGGAGAAGATGCCGATGAAGCACAGAACGGCGAAGATGACGAAGGCCAGCCTGAAGCCGTTGGAGAACGCGGCGTGGTACTGAGGGGTTATCTGCACGTCGCCGACGTAGACGGCGATGATCAGTGTCGCGATACCCAGGCTCAGCATCTGGCCGACAGATCGCATGACTCCGAGGGTGGCCGAGGCCACTCCAAGGTAACTCCTCTCGACGGCGCCCATGACGGCGTTTGTGTTGGGTGACGAGAATAGCCCGAAGCCGATGCCGGCCACCAACAGGGCAAGGACCACGTACCCCAGACCCGACGAGTCGTTGAGAAGGGCCAGAAGCGCCAGCCCGACGGTAGTCAGCGCCATGCCCGCGGAGGCCACGATCCGCGGCTCGATCCGATCGGAGAGCCGGCCGGCAAGTGGCGACAGAATGACCATCATGGCCGGCTGTGCTAGCAGAATGAGGCCCGCGGTCTCCGGGTCGAGCCCTTTCACGTACTGCAGGTAGAGGCTGAGGAGGAAGCCGATTGCAGCGGTGGCAGCGTAGTTGGTCAAGGCCGCCAAGTTGGAAAGGGCAAACACGACGTTTCGTCGAAATAGGCCGATGTTGAGCACCGGGTTGGTGACCCGACTCTCCCACCAGACGAAGACTGCCAGGCAGAGGATCCCCGCCAGGATGAGCCATGCCCCGAGCATCTCCGGCAGTGCAGAGAATCCATACATGACCGCCAGCAGCATCATCGCGAAGATCAGCGAACCCACCAGGTCCAACCTCTCTCCCTTCGCACCGGTCCATTCGGCACCTCTCATCTTCCAGACGATGAGGATCGCGATGACCGCGCCGAGGA
>JAJYKO010000890.1 GCA_021788565.1 Chloroflexota bacterium | reverse complement strand
AACCCCTGGTAACAGCGATTAAGCCGACGGATCAGCGACTTGATCGATATACCACTTCACCTGCCCAGAGTCAATCTCTCCACTGAAACGTTATGTCGACCACGGTGGTGTGGGGCGGAGCCGCAGCCCACATAATTGACACAAGTCGCGCCGATTATCTTAGGGAAGCTGAAGGCGCCCCCAAAATGCTGTAACTCCATCACCGCCCTTGATCGAAGGTACATTCGCTGATGCTTTCGCGCACCCTCGTAGAACTCGTGTGCCCGACTAAAGGAGCAGGCGGCCTCCGCACCGTCTTGCAGGTACGGCAACGCCGACTGGCAGGCGGCACTGCCCCGCCTCGCTCTTGCGGGCTGCTTGCGCTGTTGTCACGTCGGGGCAGCGGAGAAGCGCTCACTTGCCGGCAGCCTCACCTTATCATGACTCCACCCCACGTTCGTACTCGCGCTGCAGTCATCTGCGCTCTCAGGCGCTCCCGCCTGCCCGGCCCTCCTAGACCATCTGCCTCCCGTGGGCTTCCGTGCATCCGGCGTGATACCTGCCGAGTCCGAGCCCGTTAAGCACTATTGCGGGTAGCCATGGGCTCGCCACAGTGGATGCTGGTCTTTCAAACGATTCTGGTGGACCAGCCTTCCGCAGCTTCTTGATCAGGTGGCACATAGAGGCGCGGTCCCGACCCGGGCGTCCACCCAGTTCAGAAGGGCTCACCAATGGGTTCTCGAATACCGCCTTCGCGATGATCCTCCTCTTCTCGAGGGAGAACTTTCGTGGACCGCTCGACCGGTTTGCTACACCGGGAGCCGCTGGAGAAGTGGGAGTTGGCACGGAGGGTTGGGCCTGCCGATCTTTTCCCCGCTGACCTGCTCCTGAGTCCGCGCTCGGCCGAGGCCTGGGGGAGGATAGGGACAACGTGGTACACCACCGATATTGGTACCAGATCGTGGTCAAGGCAGGTGTCACTGCTAGCCATTCCGTTCCTTGCACTCGAGGAGCACAGTTTGGCTCACTTCAACCTCGACCCGATGCTGCGGGCGGCTACCCTCCTCGCCGACGCCGGCATGAACGCCATCGCCTGGAACGGCACCTCGGGCGCCTGGAGGGGCCTGGACGCGGACTACGAGCTGTGCGAGGCGATCACCCGCGACACGGAGGTACCGGCCACCACTTCCACGGGCGTGGTTCAGGAGGTAGGGCAGATGGGGTTACACTTGGGGAGGGCGAGCCTCCCGGCGAGCGGCACGTCGGTAGGAAACTGGCGGCTCAGCAGGAGCTTCGCCCTCCCATCGTCCTCCCGAGCCCTCAGCGGCACTGCGACCCCAACGCTGAACCATGCACTTCCACGCTGGCCCAGATCGAGTCGTTCAAGGCATACGGGGTAAAGAACTACGCACTCGCGGTCCCGTACCTGGAGAGCGTTACCAAGGCAATTATCGCGACATACGAGGGAGCGGGCTTCCACTGCGCGAGCTCGGCGCACCTCGGCATATGCACCAACGCCGAATTCGCCTACGTCCCAGACGAGATGACCCGCAAACTGGTCCGAGAATCCGACAGCCCTGATGCCGAGGCGATCTCGATAATCTGCACGAACTTCCCCGCTGGTTGGCTGGTCGAGGAGCTGGAGACGGCCCAGGGCAAGCCGGTATTCGACTCGACGGTAATCACGGTGTGGCAGACGCTGCGGATGGTCGGCTTCAACGAACCGCTCGCCGGCTGGGGCCGGCTGCTGCGCGAGCCAGCTGGGATGTTCTCCCAACCGTAATTTCAGGACGTGGGCTTCAGGAGGACCCTCAGGGCGGCGGGGAGGAAGGACCCGATGGCGCACCTGGAAGCGCACCCGGCCGAGGCGGAGCTTGAGGCGATAAACCGGGCGCTCTTCCTGATCGAGCGAGCGGGGGCTCGGGCGATCATCGCCCATACTACGATGCCGGAGGGCGTCCACGCCGTGCAGGGCGCCCGCTCGAGGGGAGTCACGGCGTGGGTGGAGTCCTGTCCCCACTACTTCCGCCTTACCGAGCACGAAATGGCTGAGAAGAGGCCGTGGGTGAAGTTCACCCCTCCCATGCGGGATGGGGCGAGCACCGTAAAGATGTGGGAGCTGCTGGACGCCGGAGCTATCCACTCCATCGGCTCGGACCACAACGCCTACGTTAAGTCCGAGAAGCAGGCCGGGGAGGACGACATCTGGCTGGCCCCCAACGGGATACCCGGGGTTGAGGCGATGCTTCCGATGATGCTGGACGGCGCGAACAGGGGATTAGTGAGCGTGGAGCGTCTGGTGGAGGCGATGGCCTCTAACCCGCCAGGTTGTTCGGGCTCTTTCCCAGGAAGGGCCTCATCCAGGTCGGCGCGGATGCGGACCTTGTGGTCGTGGACATGGAGATGGAGAGGACGATCCGCTCCGAGGAGCTCGTGACCAAGTGCGGCCGGTCGCCGTACGAGGGACAGAATCTAAAGGGCTGGCCGGTTCTTACCCTGGGCCGTGGCAAGGTGGTGGCCCGAGACGGAAGGGTGGTCGAGGCGCCCGGTTACGGTAACCTCGTGGGCCGTGGCAAGCCATCTTCCGTAGGTCGATCCGAGACGTGAAGCGCTAATCCTGGCTGGTGGGGGAGGGACCCGCAGCTGGCGGCCTCATCCGCGGAACCAGCAGCCTTGGACACGGCTGAGTGACCAATCCTGGCATGACGGTCACCATCAGCCGCTATCCGACGAGCAGCTAAATGGGGTCCAGCCAGACATTGTCTGTTTTGTCGCACCGGCCTCAGCGTTCCGAGTGCCCTGGTGGGGCAGCCAACCAGAACAACGCTGATCATGCACTGTTCCGATGCCGGAGGTTCCGGATCCCCTCGCCGTCCGCGATTCCCTCCAGCGTCACCAGAGCGTTGGCGACGACCTCGCCATTCTTATCGGTAACTGCCGACTGTACGGATGTCAGCCGCGCGCCCTGACGGACGACGTTTGCCTTGACGTGAAGCGCTTCACCCTGCCCCGGGCGCACGAACTGCACGTGCTGTTCTGCAACTCGCACCCTTGTGCTGTCCGGAAGGCAAGCGAGAGCCACGGCGGCCAGCCCTCCAAACATCGCCCCGCCGTGCACATGGGTGACCCTGTTCCAAACATGTGATCTCAGGCGCCAGATTCCCTCAGATCGGCCCATCCCGCGGGCCTGCCACTCGATCCCGAGGTAGTTGGCATAGGGGCCGTCCGGACCGTCGCTTCGTAGGCTGTTCTCCAGGTGCTCCAGGAGCCACCGCTCTTCCGCATCCAATTCGCTGGGATCGAGCGGGGGAATGGAGGAGTGCGCGATAGCGGCGTCTCGCGAGTATGGGAGCCAGGGAGC
>JAJYKO010000889.1 GCA_021788565.1 Chloroflexota bacterium | reverse complement strand
CTCCGCCGAGGCGAAGCCGAGAAGCAAAATGGACAGGACAGCTATCGGGACGATGAGGGCTAATCTACGCAACTGACTTCCTCCTGGGAGAGTTACGAGCTACAAGAGTGTGCATCATCAACCTATCACAGGAATCTGTCAAGAGAGCGGATCATGTCGATTCTGGGGTGGTAAGAAATTAGAGGTACTGGCGATATTGCACCAATTTTACAGGGCGGTAACAGTTCTTTAGGAAACCGCGGTCACAATCGGATGGCATCCAAACCGGGGGCGTGAGGCCGCCTCGGCGGCGGTCGGCAGGGCAGACCTTCGCTCCTCAATCCATCGTTTTCAGGGCATGGATGTCACACAGTACTCACGAGATGAGAGGTATCGATTTGAACAGGCGGTTCACAATTCTTCCGGTCGCGGTCGCGGCGGTTGGGCTTCTCGTCGCCGGCCGGCGCGTAACGCCGCGGAAAGGCGGGCCGGCAGAGCCGCCGGCCCCTACAATGGAATTATCCGATGGGCGGGCCGTCGCCGACGACATTCCTTACCCCGTGTAGGGGCGGGGCGCCGTACCCGCCCACGTAACATTTGTAGGGGCGCGGCGCCGTACCTCCTCGTAACACTTGTAGGGGCCGGGCGCCGTACCCCCACGTAACACTTGTAGGGGCCGGGCGCCGTACCCCCACGTAACACTTGTAGGGGCCGGGCGCCGTACCCCCACGTAACATTTGTAGGGGCGGGGCGCCGTACCCGCCCGCCCGGGGGAACCAGAAAACTGATACCCGCACCGGCTCGCGACACGCGCTCTCTGTCCAACCAGGACGCCGATTATCCTCGGGGCCTCGGCACGCCGCCGTGCCGAGGCTCAATGCGTTTCGCGGATGGCGAGGATGAGGGTGAGATCCCTCGCGGTGCCTACAGTGCGACGGTTCTCTGCTGGTACTGCTTGAAGAGGCGGTCCCAAACGGGGCCAGGAACGCCATTACCGACCTGTTTGCCATCCAGTTGGGTCACCGGCACCAGCTCCTGAGCCGTTCCAGTGATGAAGATCTCGTCGGCCTGGGCGAACTTGGCAGCGGAGATGGGGCCCTCCACCAAGGGCATCCCCAACTCTCCGGCTATCTCGATCACCAACTCCCTCGTGATGCCGTGCAGGATGTAGTTGCTTTTGGGAGGCGTCCAGAGTACGCCGCCAAAGACCGCGAACACGTTCGCCGCACTCGCCTCCGTCACGAAACCATCCCGCACGAAGATAGCGTCGTCAGCCCCGGCGGCACCGGCCTGGCTCTTCGCCGCGGTGTTCACGAATAGCATCGTGGTCTTGATATAGCACATGGCCCATCGCTGATCGGCAACGGTGATCGCGCTGCTGCCCCGGGTGAGCCAGTGGGGCGGAACCGGGGTTGCCGGCAAGAGCATGGCCACGGTGGTCGGGGTCAGTCCAGATGGTCGAGAGTGCGCCCGGAGCACAGATCCTGACGTCACCTGCATGTATATGAGGGCGTCCGAAGCCCCGTTTCGCTTCAGGAGAGATACGGCCTTCTCCGCGAACTCATCCAGCCCGTCGGACGGCACATTCACCGCCTCGAGGCTGACCCTCATCCGGCGGAGATGCCGATCCATTGCGAAGGGTTTACCATGGTACACCCGAACCACCTCGTAAACGCTCTCCGCGAACTGGAAGCCTCTGTCGCTCGGAGACACCGCTGCCTCGTCGATCTGGACAAAGCGCCCGTTCAAAACAATCTCTTCTGCCATGGATCCTCCACTAAGCTTCTACTATCTGCCTGTAACAGTATTATCTCACATTGAGGGCGCGGCTTGCAGGCCGCGCCCTCAATGTACCCAGTTCGCGACGCCGCGGCTCAATCAGGCCGCGCGCTCGAGTTGGTCCTTGTTGACCCTGAGGTAGACTACATTCTGCTCGACATGGTCTATCGAACTACTGGGAATGTCGACGGTGTTGCCACCACCCAGCACCCCCAGGAAACCGTGGCTCCGGCTTACCACAATGCCGCGCACACTTCCAGTGTCGGGGTCTAGCCGCACATCTTCCACTGTCCCGACGTCATTCCCATCCAGGTCCTGCACGGTAGAGCCCTTTCCGATGCTGACGGATATGGGGCCGCCTTGAGTAGCCGACGTCGCCGTGTATTCGGAGGCTGACGGGACCGTGTATGGCTGCATCGTCGTCGCCGGCCACAAATAGACGCTCTCGGGGTAACTGTACGCCTCCGGAGCTATCCAGCCAACCGGCGGGTAGATGTAGTTGGGCGGGTCGTAGGACGGCATCTTCTCGAGTTCGTCTTTGCTGACACTGAGAATCAGTCGGTCTCCGTCCTGTGTTGCTCTGTCCAGTTCCTCCCTGGGCACCACAACGCTCTTCCCTAAGAGCCCGCCGGTAGATATCACAAAACCGGTGACTTCACCGGTCGCCGGATCGAACACTACGCGATCTATGGTCCCTACTTCCTGGAGATCGCCGGTCAGTACTTTGGCGTTAAGATCCACACGCATTTAGCACACCTCCTGTTCACCCCGTAAGCGGGCTTCGAGCCGTCATTCGGCAGGAGGGAGCACAATGCGTTCCTTTACCTCACGCCACCCTTGAGAAGCGCCAACTCCCGGCGGAGCGTGGCGCGAGGCCGGGATCCCTCACCGTGAAGCTCCTCCAGGACCGCGATCAAGCCTCGTTGGGAGCCCCTGCTGTTAGTGCCGGACTCGGCCCGGCTGAGGAGGAACCCTGCGATGTCGTCCAACATCCCCTGGAGCTCACCGTTGGGGAGATCGTGCTCATGCTCGGCGAGCCAGAGAACGAGTGGATACGCGGCACTGGGATTCGCGTCAGTGACGCGGCGGGCGAACGAAGCGAAGGGCGAGCCGCCGTCGGGCTGCAAGAGCGAACGGAAGGCCAGAGCAGAACGATGAAGCGCTTCCAACTCCGTGGCGGTCGAACGCTCCTCGCCGGGCGCCTCCCACCAGTCCCGGAACTCCTGGAAGAGGTGCGATATGCTGAAAGCTCGGCGCGATCGGTAGGTCAGATAGTGCAACATGAATAGGTCGAGCCGCGAATGTCTGGCTTTGGGGTCTCTGGTCCTCCAGAATGACGTACCGCCTTGTCCGTCCAGGTCAAACCCTTTCCACCATCTCTGGTACAGGGTCTCCGAGTCCTCGCCGCGTCGCAGCGCGTAGAGGAAAATGTAGTTGCGTACCAGGTCCGAGGCGTCCAGCGGGGCTCCACGCGCGTTCAGGGTCTCGAAGATGACCTGTGGGTCGTCCTCCGAGTCCAGTTCGATAGAGACCATCTGCACCTGTCGGGTCACGGCGTCTATCAGCCGCTCCGCCCGCTTCGC
>JAJYKO010000888.1 GCA_021788565.1 Chloroflexota bacterium | reverse complement strand
CCATGTGGATGCCAGCTCGCGACCGTGGGCGGGGGGCCACGCTCCTCGACGGGGGCGCGCCCCTGGGGGCGGCGGTAGGGGGCGCCATCATTTCAGTTTTGATCCTCTGGTTGGGTAGCTGGCGGCTTTCGTTCATCATCGCCGGTGTGGGTACGATCCTCATGGGCGCCCTGGCATGGTGGTACATCCGGGACAATCCACGCAACCACCCGAGCATCAACCAGGCTGAGATCGACTACATCGAGCGCGAACACGCAAGGGAAGACGCGGAGGCGAAGGGCATCATCCCCGAGAAGCGCAACCTCTGGCGGTTCCTACGCTTCGGCAGCTTCTGGTGGATGTGCCTGGGTTGGCTGGGGTTCGACATCGTCTGGTACGGACTACTGACCTGGGGGCCGTCCTATCTGGCCCAGGCCCGTCACTTCGATATCGCTTTGATCGGTGCCTCGACCTTCGCGATCTTCGGCGCCGGCTTCGTCGGAGAGCTCGTGGGCGGCTTCCTGAGTGACGCGTGGAAGGCCCGGGGCGGCTCACCCAACATGGTGATGCGGACGATGCTCGGCTTCGCCGCCGCCGTGGTGACCATCGCGGTCTTCCTGGTCGCGTACGTCCCGGACGCTGCCACGGCGGTCGCCCTGCTCGCGGTGACTGTGTTCTTCCTGCGCTGGGCCGGCCTGTACTGGAGTGTGCCATCCACTCTCACCGATCGCGAAAACGCGGGTGTTCTGGGCGGGGCCATGAACTTCACCGGCAACGTTGGGGGGATCATCATCCCAATCGTGATTGGCCTCATCGTCAACGCGACCGGATCGTTCTTCCTGGCTCTGATGGTCTTCGTCGCTGCTGGTGTTCTGTTCTTCGTTAGCTCGGTGCTGCTCGACTACAGCCACAGGCTGCCGGTCTGAAGCACTGGCAGCTGGTATCGGGGCAACTCCTGGAAGGGACTCGGGTTGCCCCGACCAGCTGGCATCCCTTTTGATCGATCGTCTATTGGTTCGGCCGTTGTAAGCGGCTAAGTGAGTAGGAGGATTGACATGCCTCGGGTTTCTTTGAACGGCGTCGACCTGTACTACGAGGTTACCGGTGAGGGCTTCCCAGTCATCTTCAGCCACGAGTACGCCGGCAACTACCGCAGCTGGGATCCGCAGGTCAAGTTCTTCGACCGCCTGTACCAGTGCGTCACCTACTGCCACCGCGGCTTTCCCCCATCTTCCGTGCCGAATGATCTCGATGCTTATTCGCAGGACCTCCTGGTCGAGGACCTGCACGGCCTCGTCCAGCACCTCGGCTTCGATCAGGCCCACTTCGTGGGCTTCTCCATGGGGGCCAACGTGCTGCTGAGCTTCGTGATCCGCTATCCGGAGCTATGTCGCAGCGCGGTCCTGGTAGGGTGCGGCGCGGGGTCGGTCGGCCGGGAGCGCTTCGAGCAGGACGTCAAGGAAGTCGTCGAGCTCCTCGAGAGTCGGGGCATTGATGCTTTCGCCGAGGCCTATGCCAATGGTCCCACGCGTCAGCCGTTCAAGCGCAAGGACCCAAAGGGCTGGGCGGAGTTTCGGGATGAGCTCGCCAAACACTCGCCCATCGGCCAGTCGCTCACTATCCAGGGGGTGCAGCATCGGCGCCCCACGGTGTTCTCCCTGGAGGATCAGATGAAGACAATCAAGGTTCCCACCCTAGTGCTACTTGGGGATGAGGACGAGCCAGCGATGGATTCCAGCGTTTTCATGAAGCGAAAGATCGCTTCCTCGGGGCTGGCCGTCGTCCCTCAGAGTGGGCACACGGTCAATCTGGAGGAACCCGAGCTGTTCAACCAGCTGGTGATGGACTTCCTTCGCATGGCGGAGACGGGGCGCTGGGCGACGCGAGGGACCGTGACGACCAGCCTGATGCCCACGGACCAGGCGGGATAACCTAGTCGAACTGAATCAAGCTGTCCAGCGAAAAGGAGTAGTACTATGGCAACGAAGCCCAAACGGATCGGAATGATCACGCCTTCGTCGAATACCGTCGTGGAGCCCACCACGATCGCGATGACGGCCCAGCTCTATCCACACATCACCACGCACTACACCCGCATCGAGGTGAAGAGCATCTCGCTCGAGGAGCACAGCCTGGCACACTTCAACCTAGATCCCATGCTGCGGGCGGCTACCCTCCTCGCCGACGCGGGCATGGACGCGATCGCCTGGAACGGCACCTCGGGCGCCTGGCGGGGTCTCGACACAGACTATGAGCTGTGCGAAGCGATCACCCGAGAGACCGGGGTCCCGGCCACGACTTCCACTCTGGCTCAAATCGAGTCGTTCAAGGCCTATGGGGTGAAGAACTACGCCCTCGCGGTCCCGTACCTGGAGAGCGTCACCAACGCGATCATCCCGACCTACGAGCAGGCGGGGTTTCACTGCACGAGCTCGGCGCACCTTGGGATATGCACCAATACCGAGTTCGCCTACGTCCCGGACGACACGACCAGGGACCTGGTGCGCAGGTCCGACAGCCCGGATGCCCAGGCCATCTCGATAATCTGCACGAACTTCCCCGCCGGCTGGCTCGTCGAAGAGCTGGAAGCCGTTCAGGGCAAGCCGGTATTCGACTCGACGGTAATCACGGTGTGGCAGACGCTGCGGATGGTCGGCTTCGACGAGCCGATCGCCGGCTGGGGCCGGCTGCTGCGTGAGCCCGCCGGAATGTTCTCCCAAGCGAAATAGCGAGACAGGGGCTTCGCGGGGGCTGTCCCGAGGTAGTCGGGCACCGCGAAGCCCCGTTCGCGGGAACACTTTACGTCACCCTTCGAGGGGACGCTCGGACGTGGATCGCATCGATGTGAGCCAGGAGGCCCAGGGATGACCAGGATCGACAGGTCGATAAGCGGCGGCACTTTGGTTACGCCATACGGGCGATATGCCGCGGACATAGCCATCAGGGACGGGAAGATAGTGGGCATCGGCGAGGAGGGCGCCTTCGCGAGTGCCACGGAGGTCGTGGATGCCCGTTCGAAACTGGTACTTCCTGGAGTGATCGACGGCCACTACCACTCCATGGATCCGGGCCGCCCGGACCGCGAGACCTGGGCCACCGGCACGGGGGCCGCGGCAGTCGGGGGCGTGACGACCGTGCTGGACATGCCCCTTACCAGCCCTCCCGTGGTGGACGCCCAGACGTTTGGGGCCAAGAAGCGCCACGCATCCGAAGGAGCGATCGTCGACTTCGGGCTCCACGCGGGCGCCACCGCGAACAACGTCGAGCGCATAAGGGAGTTGTGGACCGAGACGGAGGCTACCGCGGTCAAGATGTTCATGTGCTTCTCGGTGGCCGAGTTTCCCTTCGTCGAGGATGGAGACATGGCG
>JAJYKO010000887.1 GCA_021788565.1 Chloroflexota bacterium | reverse complement strand
GATCCTCGCCGCGACGTTTGTCTTTGCCTCGGCCCCATTTCTCTATTTGTTCGTCTCCACGCCGTGGGAACTGGCGCTGGTCCGCGTTTACCACGGTCTGGCGACGGCGATTTTCGGTCCAGTCGCGATGGCGCTGGTCGCTGACCTGTTTAAGACCGGGCGCGGCGAGAGCATGGGCTGGTACTCGTCGGCGACGCTGGTTGGGAGGGCGGCGGCGCCGTTCGTCGGTGGTGCCATCCTGGCGGGCGCGGCAGGCTCGGCGGCCGGGGGCAGCTCGCCATTGCTTGGGCTCTCTTCGTATCAGTGGGTCTACGTCGCGTGCGGCGTCGCCGGTCTGGTTGCCCTGGGAGGCGCGACCAGGCTTCCCATAGATGACAGGACACGGGATGGAGCGACCCTCGACGAGAGTTGGAGGAAGCTGACCGCGGGACTGCGCGAAGTTGCGCGCAGCCGGCCGATACTGGTCACGTCGGTGATGGAGGCCCTGCAATACTTTTCTTACGGTGCGATGGAGGCGTTTCTCCCGCTGTACGCGATCTTTTTCGTCGAGCCCAGGTTGACCACGGTCGAGGTTGGGACGATCTTTTTCGCACAGATCCTCGTTACCGCCCTCACGAAGCCGATGATGGGCCGGACCTCCGATCGGATCGGACGGCGACCCGTGATCGCGCTCGGTCTTCTTCTGAGCGGCTCGTCGATGGCGCTATTTGTCACCACGGGCAGCTTCCCGATGCTCCTCATTATCGGGATGCTCTACGGACTCGGGCTGTCGGTCGTGACCTCCGCCACCTCTGCCTACGTCTCGGAGCTGGCCAGGGCCGGCCACTATGGATCGGCGCTGGGCGTGCTCTCTACCATCATGGACGTGGGGCAGGCATCGGGGCCGATCGTGACTGGCTTACTCGTCGCGGGTGCCGGGTACCGCCCCGCATTCTTCTTCGTCGCCGCCTTGCTCCTGGTCGGAACAGCCGGCTTCTGGTTCCTCGCGCCGCACGCGAGCCATCGGCCCGCGTAGGCGGCGCTTGCGGGCCGCGCTCCGGAGATCTTATCATTCCATTTACGGCTAACTCTAGCGCGATCGAATTGGAGAAGACAATGTTAACCGCGATTGGCACGATCACCGTCCAGGTAACGGACCAGGACAAGGCCCTGGAGTTCTACACGCAGAAGTTGGGGTTCGAGCTGCGCGCCGATCAGCCTATGGGCCCGGGCTTGCGCTGGATCGAGGTTGCGCCGCCGGGCGCACATACGAGAATTTTGTTGTACAAGGCCACCCCTGAGATGCCTGGCGCCGCCTCGTACGAGGAAGCCCGGGCCAGCATAGGGAAGTCTACCCCGATGGTGCTGGAAACCGACGATATCGTGGCCACCTTCGCCACGCTCAAGTCGAAAGGTGTGCGCATCGTGGAAGAGCCGAAGCAGCAGCCGTATGGCTGGTGGGGTGTCTTCGCCGACCAGGATGGAAACAGCTACGGCGTGCACCAGTGAAACCTTCGGCGTGGTAGCCTCGAGTCGCCCGCGGACGAAGTCGGGAAGTTGCGCCCAAACTATTGACAACACTAGTTTTGTAGTGCTATTGTTGTGGCGCAATAAAGACGCTCGCGACGCGCGGGCAGCGACGAGGTGATTAGCATGGTAACCCAAGGCACGGCCCCTTCCGCGGCCGGTGCGCCAGGTATGGCGCTGCACTCCTTCCACCCAGGTTGGTTCGGTGCCGTGATGGGCACGGCCATCGTCGGTGTGGCTGCGTTCATGAACCCCGGCAGCGTTCCCGCCATCAAGGCACCGCTGAGCGTTCTCGGCATCGCGATGGTGGTCCTGGCGTGGGTGGCCGCGATAGTCATCGGCGTTCCTTATGTCCTGAGGTGGGTGCGCCATCCCGAGGCGGCGACGAAGGATCTCCTCCACCCGGTGGTGGGCGCGATGTACGCGACCTTCCCGGCCGGCATTGTGGTGCTCGCGACGGCCACAGCGGCCGTCGGCCCGGCGGTCCTCCCGCCCGCGGCGGTCTTCTGGCTCGTGGCGGTGCTGGGTGGGGTCGGCGCCATTCTGGCCTTCGCCGTCAGCGTCGTGCTGGCGTACCTGCTTTTCGTGACTCCGAGCGTAGGAGTTGAAGCCGCGAACGGCGGCTGGTTCATCGCCCCGGTCACCAATATCATCGTTCCCATGGTTTTCGTCCCGCTCATTCCCGGGGTGGGCCCCGGTATGGGGCAGTTCCTTCTCGTCGCGAGCTACGCCTTCTGGGGCATGGGGTTCTTTCTGTTCTTGATGGTTGCCTCGCTGCTGTACGACCGATTGGTCTATCATCCGCTGCCTGCTGCGCCGCTTGCTCCCTCTTTGTGGATAGGGTTGGGGCCGATTGGGGTCGGCGGGCTCGCGCTTGTTCGAATGGCGCAGGGAGGATCCGCGGCCTGGGGAGCGCTGGCACCCACGATCACGATGCTTTCTGCTCTGGGGGCACTGATCCTGTGGGGGTTCGGGTTGTGGTGGCTCGCGGCGTCGATCCTCTTGCTTCGGCGCTACCTCGGGGGCGGCGGGCTTCCGTACGGTATCGGCTGGTGGGCCTTCACCTTCCCCGTGGGCGCGTACACGGTGGACACGCTTACCCTGGCGCGCGTCTGGAAGGTGGGCGCCATGGAATGGTTTGGCGTTCTACTGTTCCTGCTGCTGGCTGTCTTTTGGCTCGTGGTAGCGGTCCGCACGCTTGTGGGGATGCGCACGGGCGAGGCCTGGCGGCGCTAAGCGGGGCGTTTAAAGGGGACTTCGGGATATGGCGACAATGCTTCCGGTCAATGTGAAATGCTCGGCCGATGAGTGCCGGCGGACGGTCGAGGTGGCCAGGGATCTGCACCCAATCGTCGGCGATCCGAGTGCCGTGGCGCACCGTGCGCGCGTGTTCCAGGCACTCGGGAACGAGACTCGACTTCAGATCCTTGGGCTCCTCTCTGTGAGGGAAATGTGTGTCTGTAACATCGTGGCTGCGCTTGGGGCGGCCAGCTCGACCCTCGCGCACCATCTGCGGATGCTGGAGGAAGCGGGGCTCATATCTGCCAAACAGGAGGGCAAGTTCACCCTCTATACCGTCGACGAAGCCCTGCTCCAGGAGCACCGTGTCTTCGACTAGCGCTCTGTTGCCGGCAGCACGCTCCACCTGGCCGCCGAACAATGCTGCCTCTCTCGAAGTCCGGGACAGCCGGGACAGATAGAGGCGAAGCCATCAACACGAGCTCCCATTCGTGTTGCCATCGAATTCCTTGGCAACAGCGGCCAGAGCGTCCGCGGGGCTCTTCTGTCCGGCGACGACCTGCTGAGCCGCGGCCGCCAGGTTGTCCATCAACTGGTTCCAG
>JAJYKO010000886.1 GCA_021788565.1 Chloroflexota bacterium | reverse complement strand
TAATACTGTTGGTTGGACTCCTGCCCGGGGGACCAATACAGGTGCCGTGTGTTTGTCAATCGAAACGTTGACCAGGCCGCTAACCGAATAGTTGACCACCTCTGGTAGCAGCCGTAGCAGTAGTCGTTTTCTCTCTTCTTTCTTTGCTTCTTTCTTTCTTCTCTCTTGTGTGGATGTGTGGATAACTGCTGGGGCACGACGCCCCCTGTCACGACGGCCCATCGTCCTGCCTCTCCATCGCCGCGATGGGTGCCTCCCCATCCGCTGTCGCGAGACGCTGGCGGCTTTCGCGAAAGCGGTGGGACTCCCCCTGAAAGAGCAGCACGTGGGCATGGTGCGTCAGGCGATCCAGCAGGGCCGCGGTCAAGGCTGCATCTCCGAAGACCTCCACCCAGCGGGCGAAGTCCAGATTGGTCGTGATCAGCAGACTGCCCCGCTCGTACCGCTCGGCACAGAATTGGAACAGCAACGGCCCGCCGGGTCCCAGACCCAGATACCCCAGCTCGTCCAGAATCACCAGGTCCACCTTCTGCCAGCTCTTCAGGTAACGGGGCAAGCGATACTCCTGCTGGGCCTGCAGGAGCTCCTGGGCCAAGGTGACAGCCGTGACAAAGCGCACCCGATAGCCGGCCTGCAGTGCACCCAGCCCCACGGCGATCGCGACATGCGTCTTCCCCGTCCCCGTGTCCCCCAGGCAGATCACGTTCTCCTTCTGTCGGATGAAGCGCCCCTCTGCCAGCGCCAACACTTGGGCCTTGGGCAAGGTCGGCAGCAGGAGAAAGTCGAAGCTCTCCAGGGTCTTGACGGCCGGGAAGCGGGCCAGACGCTGCCGTGTGGCCAGACGATGCGCGCGGCGAGACGTGATCTCCTGGGCCAGACAGGCCGCCAGGAAGGCCGGATAGCTCTGGTTCTGCTGGAGCGCATCCCGGGCGATGGCCGGGTAGGCCCGCCGGAGTCCCGGCAGCTTCAGCTCGCGACAGTGGAGGGCGATGAGCCCCTGGGTCGGATCCGTCGCCACAGGCGCCTCGACAGCGGATAGCGTCATGCCCGCACCCCCACGAGCAGGGCGTTGTAGCGGGCCGGATCTGGCACGGGCACCGTCAGATGGGCGAGCGGACGCGGGACGACCACCGGCGCCGGCGGTGGCGGACAGGTGTGGTTGAGGACCAACTGCCGCACGGCCGCGGGTTGCAGGCAGTCCCGCTCCAGTGCCTCCTCCAGCGCCTGGGTGACGACCGCGGCGGGAAACTCCTGGTGCAGCAGCAGGAGAGCGACAAAGTCCCGATAGCCGTCTTTGCGCGCCCGGCAGAGGCGCTCGCGCACGGCGGCGTAGACCGGCGGGAGCTGCGTGATGACGGCGGCATGCGTCACGGCGTGCGGCTTGCGCGCCAGAGCCGGAAGGTAGTGCGCCAGGTCCAGGAGCGTCTCCCCGCGGACATGGGAGCGGGCATGACAGGCTATCCTCTCCTCTCCCTGCCACGCTTCGATGCGGTCCGTGAAGATCGCCAGGCGCACTGTGCGCCCCACGTACGTGCAGGGAACCGAGTAGCGGCTATGATCGACGGTGACGAGGCTCAGACGACTGACGGGCGCCAAGCGCGTCCGGGCGCAGCGGAAGGGCGTCGTCGGAAGCGGCCGCAAGCCCGCGCGTTCCTTCTCCCACTTCTCGGCCCGTCGGGTCCGCTCCTGGTCGCACCACGCCCGCAGATGGGCATTGAGCTCCTCCCACGACGCAAACGTCGGGAGGGGCACCAGGGCGTTGCGGCGGACGTAGCCCACCAGATTCTCCACGGCGCCCTTCTCGTGGGCCTCGGCCGGGCGACAGAACACGCTGTCGAAGAGGTAGTGGGCCCGCAGGCTGGAGAAGAGCGTGTGCTCCACCCGTTCGGGACCCGCCAGGATGCGCACGACGGCCGTCTTCGGATTGTCGTAGAGGCATTCGGCGGGGACACCCCCGAGCCACTCAAAAGCACGCCGATGCCCTTCCAGAAAGGCCTCCAGCTTCTCGGTCGGTGCCGCCCAGACGAAGGGGACACCGCTGGCCCGCATCCGCAGGCAGAACAGGTGCACCACCAGAGATGCGCCGTCCATCTGCACGACGGCCTGTCCCCAGTCCACCTGGGCCTGTTGCCCCCAGGTCGCCGTCAGCGGGATGTAGACCTCCGGCTGTTTGTCCACAAGACGGGCGACGAAGCGCCGCACCGTGGATTCCCCGCCGGAGAAGAGGTACTCCGCCACGAGACGATCGTAGATTCTCTTCGCGGTGTGACGCTGCTTGGGCGGGGCCATCTTGTCCTCCGCCAGCCAGGTCTCGATCACCCTGCGGTACGGGTCCATCATGGGCGCGGAGCGTGGCTGGCTCAGCGTGTAGCGCGGTGGCTCGGCGCTCTCGAGCGCCTTGCGCACGGACTGCCGGGCGATGCCCAGTTGGCGACTGATCTTGCGGATGGACCAGCCGTCGAGCAGGTGTTTCTTGCGAATGAACTCGATGTCGACCATCTTGAGCACGATCCCTTTCTCCCCGTCGCCGAAGTACCTCTTCAGTCTCGGGGACTGATCTCAAGCGGTCAACTTTTCGGTTAGCGCAGAGCCTCAAACCGGTCAACTTTTACTTTAGCGAATACATCTCAGCCGATCATCTGAATGAATGGCATCGTCGACAGAGTCGACCTTGACCGTGCCGCCCTCAACAGTCACACCAACAGGAGCCTTGATTCCTTTAGACCTGACGGCAGATGCACTGTTCTGGGGTTTACCGTCAGGGGTTGCAGTTTTGCTAGCGGAACTGGAACCCCTGCAGATACTGTCGTATTCCCGCCACTGATGACGACGGTTGTTTCACCTTGAATACCGTCCTCTGCAGCAGTGATGTTTATGGTCCCGCCCTCGATGGAGACTTAGGCCCTTACGGCCCGACTAACGCAAATCTTGTTCACGCGGCACGGAGGCCGAGAACTTGGCACAGATGATTGAGCGCAGAGTCTACCTGGCGCAGGGCGGCTTCCACTTCACTCGGATTGCGCGTAGAGCGACGGGTGTGCGGTTCGCCGGCCAGCGTGCACAGCGGACCCAGCAGATAGCTGCGCGCCTTGACCAGCACCACTCCCAGCTTGACCCCGAGCGGGGTGACCCGATAGCGCCGCGTACGGCCAATACGCTCGACCAGACCCTTGGCACGGAGTTTTGTCAGGTCGTACCGCAACTGGGACAGGCGGTAGTCGGTCTGTGTCAGGCGATGGCGCTTCAGGATACGCGCATGGATATCGCGGGTCGTCCAGTCAGCGACAAACCCGCCTGGATGGAGCAACACATCCAGTAGGCGGATGACCCGCTCATCCTGCAGCTTCAGACC
>JAJYKO010000885.1 GCA_021788565.1 Chloroflexota bacterium | reverse complement strand
GCGGCCAAGCGCCACCCCCGTCCCTACTCGCCGCCCATCGGCCACGCCACGACCCACTTCGACGGCGGTTCCGACCCACACGGCGGTTCCGACGCATACAGCGGTCCCGACCGACACCGCGACTCCGACCGCAACTCCGACGCCACCAGGGATAAGGAGCGCCACTCCGGCCGGAGAGTGGGTAACCAGCGTGGCTACCTCTGTGATTTACTACTGCGCGAAGAGCAGTACATATTGGCAGAGTTGGTCCAGCGGCAATCTCATCTGGTTCAACTCGGAGTCGGAGTTGCTGGAGGTGTACCCTGGGAGGATCAGGAAGCAGTAGCCCTCCGCTTCGTTGCTTTCAACCCTCAGATGGGCCTGACCTTTTGTCCCCCAGCCGATTATTTGCGCTTTGAAGGGAGTTAACTATAAAGTATACAGGTGAACCGCTCTGGAGGCGGCTGGGTGGTACTGATCATGCAAAATGGCTGTGTGAAAGCGACCGAGCCCGCTACCATGGGCCGCCAGGCCCGGTACCTTGCCAGGGCTGTTACACCGTCTCGGTCAGTGGATGCCCTCGGCTAAACAGGCTGCAATCGCGACGGAGGGCCGGTTTTCGGATTGCATGAAAGGTAGGTCTCGAACTTGAACAACGGAGGAGAAGGGAGAAAGGCTCTGCGACCGCTGGCCCTCCTCGTCCTGGTAGTGTTACTGATCTTTGTCGTCTCCAGTCTGCTGCCCGCACAGCAAGCTCAGTCGGCCACGGCGGTGCCAGAGATCGATATCAGCCAGGTCGCGGCGTATGCTAAGACTGGCCAGATCAGTCAGATAGCCTTGAACGGGGACAATCTCGACGTCACCCTCACCAATGGAAGTACAGCGAAGTCTCGCAAGGAGACGGGTGTCGCACTGACAGACACGCTGCGCAATCTCGGTGTCACACAGGATCAGCTGGCGAAAATCAACCTGAAGATAAATGGCCAGTCGGACTTGAGCTGGATCAGCTCGTCCATATGGCTCCTGCCCCTGCTGTTCATCGGCTTGATGATGTTTGCGTTCACGAGGCAGGGCAGCTCTCAGCCCGGCGGCGGGAACGTGTTCTCGTTTGGTAAGAGCAAGGCCCGGCGGATCGCCCCGGATCAGCCAACGGTGCATTTCAGCGATGTGGCCGGCGTGGACGAGGCGAAAGAGGAGTTGTCCGAGGTGGTGGAGTTCCTCCGGTCGCCGGAGAAGTTCGCGGCGGTCGGCGCTAGGATTCCTAAGGGGGTCCTCTTGGTCGGTCCTCCAGGCACTGGCAAAACGCTGATGGCCAGGGCAGTGGCCGGAGAGGCCTCGGTGCCATTTTTCCACATCAGCGGTTCCGAGTTCGTCGAACTGTTCGTCGGCGTCGGTGCCTCCCGCGTGCGTGATCTCTTCGAAGAGGCCAAGAAGGCCGGGCCGTGCATCATCTTCATCGACGAGATCGATGCCGTGGGGCGTCAGCGCGGCCGGGGCCTGGGCGGCGGCAACGACGAACGGGAGCAGACCCTCAACCAGATCCTGGTGGAGATGGATGGCTTCGACAAGAATATGGGTATTGTGGTGATAGCGGCGACCAATCGCCCTGATATCCTCGATACGGCGCTTCTAAGGCCAGGCCGCTTTGACAGGCGTGTTACGCTGGATAGCCCGGACTTGGCGGGCCGCCTCGCGATCCTTCAGGTGCATGCCAAAGGAAAGCCCATCGCCCCAGACGTGGATATGGAGAGACTGGCCAAGCAGACGCCGGGCTTCTCGGGCGCGGACCTGGAGAATATCCTGAACGAGGCGGCTATCCTGACGGCACGGCGGAAGGAAACCGTCATCACTGAGATCGATTTGGAAGAAGCCGTGGACAGAGTTGTCGCCGGCCCCGAGAAGAAGGGGAGGCTGATCAGCCCGGAAGAAAAGGCCATCACGGCCTATCACGAGGTGGGACATGCGGTGGTGGCCTACTACATGACGCACCTGGATCCAATTCACAAGGTCACGATAGTAGCTAGGGGCCACTCGGGCGGACACACCAGGCTTCTACCCGCTGGCGACCGGCACCTGTGGACGCGCTCCCAGATGTCTGAGATGCTTGCCTTCGCGATGGGTGGTCTATCCGCCGAGGAGCTGTTCTTCGGAGAGGGGTCCACCGGACCCAGCAATGATCTCCAGCAGGCAACCCAGATCGCAAGGAAGATGGTGACGACCTACGGGATGAGCGACAAGGTCGGGACGGTGAGCCTGGACTCCAGCGGAGTGGCGGACTACATGGGAGCGGACCTGTTCGAACAGAGGAGCTACAGCGAGGAAACCGCCGCAATAGTCGACGCCGAGGTCAAGCGGATGATCGACGAGGCCCACGCCAGGGCTCGCCAGGTACTCACAGATCATCGCGACGAAACGGTGATGATCTCCGAAATCCTTAAGGAGAAAGAGACCATCAGCGGCGAAGAGATGGACCGGTTGCTGAAGGAGCGACAAGTAGTGGCAGCCTGATCGCTGGCATGGCAACGACTAGGGGGCCGGCCGCCCTGCCGGTCCCCTAGCTTGATCTTATGCGGGACGGCGGCCCTGCTGCCCCGTACACAATGGGCAGGTTCCAACTCTGAACGAATACCCTTCGGGGGCCCACGATGCGACAAGAGCAGCCCGACCCTTTCAAGTTTGTCCCGCCCGCCCCTCCCTTTGGTTTTATTGATCGCCCGCGATTGATCGACCCACTCTTGAACGGCATCTCCGCTCGGTTGGGTTTGATTGTGGCGCCTGCCGGATACGGCAAGACCAGCCTTCTGGCATCGCTGGCGGCCGCGGTCCCCACTCCAGGCCTTGCCTGGTACCACCTGGACCCATCTGACGACGACCCAGCAGTCTTTTTGGACGGGCTCGCCGAGTCGGTGCGTCACGTTGTACCCGCTTTCGGCAAAACCGTCCGCGCCGCGATGAGCGGCACGCCAGATGTGCTGGGTGACTTCCCGCGATTGATGGACGTTTTCCAGGAGGAGTTGCGCTCTCTGGGGCAGGACTCGGTCTCCGTGGTGCTGGATGGTTTCCACCTGATCACCGTGAAAACCGTGATCGAGACCACCGAGCGTGTTTTGAAGGATCATTCATCGCCTCTAAGATTGATAATCGCGACAGAGGTCGAGCCGCACTTTTACCTATCTGATCTGCGGAATCAGGATGCCCTGGTCGAGTTGGGCGAGGACGACCTCCGTTTCACTCCGGAGGAGGTTCGAGGGATCCTCCTTGAGAGACTGGGAAGCGTCCCGGGCCAGGCCACGCTCGACAGCGTCATAAGAGGGACCGGTGGGTGGCCATCGGCGACGGCTCTCGCGGCGGTGATCGTGGCGCGATCTGGGACACC
>JAJYKO010000030.1 GCA_021788565.1 Chloroflexota bacterium | reverse complement strand
CAGGGCGCCAACGAGGAAGGTGAGTACCTTCGCCTGAAGGAGGGTGACGAAGACGCTCTGGTAGCCGACACTGGTAAACCAGAGCCAGTCCGTGTAGAAGCTCACGGCGGCGGCGACCACGTCGCCGAGCACGAAGATACCGCCAAGAATCGCCAGAAAGATCAGCTGGCCTTTGATGGATTGACCACCGGGCATATCGGTCCTCCTCGACCCCTTGGGGGCTGCGGAGCGGGCAGATGGGGGCGGAGCGAGCCGGAGCGGCCGCGCTCGGTGGACCCTCCTGCCGTCTCCTATCTGAAACGGGGGGTGCCGTAGTTTTCAGGGAGAGTGTGAGCCACTTCGGCGGTTACGTCAAGCGGGGGAAAGGTATGGTGCAGATATTGGCAGGAAGAGCCTGGTCAGCCCCTGCTAGGGCTCGTCAAAGATGCTGTGGTCCCCGACCCTGCGCCAACGGATAGCCACCTCTCCCTGTATGTCCATGTACTCGAAAGTGGCGCGGCCATCAGTGCCCGAGTACGACCAGGTCATCTCCCAAATCCCGGGCGCGTCTTCCACATCCTTGATCCACACGTGTGCGGGCCAACGTGGAATACGCACCTCGCCACGCCTAGCATAGGCCTGATGGATTTCTTTGACAGCTTCCATGAACAGAACCTTCTCGCGGCTCTTCAGACGCTTGAAGTCTCTGTCAAAGGACGCAGTCCCCTCAAACTTCACGCGCTCACCGAACGGCTATGAACTGCTGTCTTCTTGCCCATCTTCGTGAGCAAAACGCTCCAGATGGTTCAGGAACGCCTCACCGCTCTCGAACCGCTGAACCCGTCCGCTGCGAATGTCGTCGTCGGCCTCACGTTCCATCGTTTGCCAGCGCTCGGACCAGAACCACTTCTGTGACGACGGAATCATGGCGTGCGGACGCAGCTCAATTGTTCCATCCTCGCGCACCGTCGGCTCGAAGACAGTGTTTTCGTCCAACCCCTTCCGAATGCTCTGTGGGAGGGTTATGACACCTCTTCGAGTCATCCTCAAGAGTGTGCTCCGCGCCATTTCAACCTCCAGGGTCATTGCTGCAATACAGTATAGCATTATTGCAGCCAATCATGAACCTCCACCAGACGGCTTGCCTTCGTTGGTCGTGCCCTGTCGTCAGCTCACTGCTTTCTTCACGAGCGCGGCGATCCTTGCCTCGTCGTCGCCGGTCAACTTCTTCAGCGCGTAGGAGGTCGGCCACATGGCACCGTCGTCGAGGTTCGCCTTGTCGCTGAAGCCCAGCGTCGCGTACCGCGCCTTGAACTTATCCGCGCTCTGGAAGAAGCAGACGACGTTGCCGTCCCTGGCGTACGCGGGCATCCCGTACCAGGTTCTCGGCGAGAGATCCGGCGCGCTCGCTTTAATGATGGCATGGAGCCTCTCTGCCATGGCGCGATCAGGTTCCGGCATCTCGGCGATCTTAGCGAGCACGTCGCTTTCCCCGTCCGTCTTGGCCGCGCGCGGGCCGCGGCGGGCTTCCGCCTTCAACTCCTGGGCGCGCTCCTTCATCGCGGCCCGTTCCTCGCCCGAGAATCCCTCGGACGCCTTGCTGGTGGTGCTCCTGGCCGGCTTCTGCGTGTCCTTCATGGCAGGTTCCCCCTATGCGAGATCTGATGTAGCGGCCCTCATGCTAGTCCTCTGACGCGCCGGTTTCGATATGTAGGGGCGGGCCTCTGTGCCCGCCCGCAGCGGCCCCTACAGGCCTCCTTGTCACGGTACTAAAGTAAAGCGGCGACCAAACCAGCGGGGTCTTTGGCCTGTGGTACTGAACTTGCCGCCGTGATCCCCGAGACCCCGTGGGTTTCATCCTGCTTTTGGTTTAGTGCGGCGTCCCGTAAGTATTGTGACGCTTCTGGATCTTCGCGATGATTTGGGGGATCAACTCGCAAGTCAGATGCCTCGCCGCCTATGCGCGTTCGCGTCCTGTCAACTGGTGCCAATTAGGATGTCGCCAACCTGGCACTGAACCTGCGGACGCGTCGCTGCAACGCTTGGCCCACCCGAAAGGAGGAGCCCCATGGAGAACTCCAGGCGCATAGCAGCTCTTGTTGGCCCAACTCTCGTGGCTGCCGTCGCCTCGGAGTTTCCCCTCGTTCAGCCGCACCTCTACGATGCTCAGACCCCGCCTGTCGTCTATCTATCGGGAGTCCTGATGTTTGTCGCCGGCCTCGCCACTGTGCGTGTGCACAACCTGTGGAGGCGCGACTGGACCGTGCTTGTAACGCTGTCGGGCTGGGTTCTCCTCGCCTTCGGTCTGTTTCGTATGTTCGCCGCGGAGTCGTACAGGCAACGCTCGGCGAAAACGAGTCCAGCGGCTTTCATGGTCCTGGAGGGCATCCTGC
Source organism: Chloroflexota bacterium (assembly GCA_021788565.1). The sequence continues at coordinate 14,316 of JAJYKO010000030.1, read as the reverse complement.
TGGTGGCGGGGCTCGTCATGTCCTTCAAGGCTTACAGTCGCCGTGGCGCTTAGAGTGACTTTACCCGAGGGTTGGTGCTACTGAGGCATCGTTGCCGCGGGTCCGGCGGGCCTGCAGCAGTCTAAGCAAACGATACCAGCCGTAGGAGGTACGTCGGGTCTGGGTGGAGATGCTTCGAGGTGCGACACATCTCTTCGCCTGCACTATAATAGCCCCTGGTAAAGACGGTCCTCGCCTGCATGCCCGATCGAGGTCCCTCAGCAACCCTTTCGCATATGTGGTCTCGCTTCTCGTGACCGGCAAGAAGTAAACGGACGGTGAGCGCGCCATGGCTACCGAGGCCGATACCTGCCGCGATTACGTGATTCCGGAACTGGAAGCCGCCGGTTGGAACGTCGATCCCCACTCCATCGCGGAGCAGGTGACGTTCACCGACGGACGGATCGTCGTGGCCGGTAGCAGGACCCGACGCCGTCCCGGCAAACGTGCCGACTACCTCCTGCGCTACACCCGCGACTTCCCCATAGCCGTGGTCGAGGCCAAGCGGGACAATAAGCTCCCCTCGGACGGCCTGCAGCAGGCCAAAGACTACGCGGAGATCCTGGGACTGAAGTTCGCCTACGCGACCAACGGCACCGATCTGGTGGAGTTCGACTACCTCACTGGGCTGGAAAGAGAGCTCTCCGCCATGCCGTCGCCAGCCGAGCTGTGGTCGCGCCTTCGCCAGGGACAGGGGCCGGCGGATGACGTCGTCGCCGCGCGGCTTCTGACTCCCAGCTACCACCTCGGGGGCAAGCGGATGCGCTACTATCAGGAGATCGCCATCAACCGCGTGGTGCAGACGGTCCTCCAGGGCAGACGCCGTCTCCTGCTGACCATGGCGACCGGCACCGGCAAGACCCTTGTCGCCTTCCAGATCTGCTGGAAGCTGTGGAACGCCCGATGGAATCGCACCGGGGAGTACCGCAAGCCCCGCATACTCTACCTCTCCGACCGCAACCTCCTGGTCGACGACCCGAAGGACAACCACTTCGATCCCTTCGGGGACGCGCGGAAGAAGATCGAGAACGGCGAGGCAGTCAAGAGCAGGGAGATCTACTTTGCCATCTATCAGGCACTCGCGGGCGACGAACACCGCGCCCCGCTGTACAGGAAGTACGAGCGAGGTTTCTTCGACCTTATCGTCGTGGACGAGTGCCACAGGGGCAGCGCCCGCGACGACAGCTCCTGGCGCGAGATCCTGGAGTACTTCAAGCCCGCGTGCCAGCTCGGGATGACCGCCACGCCCCTGCGCCAGGATAACCGCGACACCTACGAGTACTTTGGCGCTCCCCTGTATCAGTACAGCCTCGCCCAGGGCATCGACGACGGCTTCCTCGCCCCATACCGGGTCCATCGGGTGGTCACCAGCTTCGACGCCCTGGGGTGGCGCCCCAGTCCCACCGACCTGGACAGATACGGTCGCGCGATCCCGGACGAGGAATACCAGACCGGCGACTTCGAGCGGGCGGTCTCGCTGCGGATGCGGACTGAGGCGATCGCCCGGCACCTGACCGACTTCATGAAGCGGACGGATCGATTCGCCAAGACTATAGTGTTCTGCGTGGACCAGGACCACGCCGATGAGATGCGCCGCGCGCTGAGCAACCTGAACGCCGACCTGGTTCGGGAGTACCCGGACTACGTCTGCCGCGTGACCGCCGACGAAGGGGAGATCGGCATGGGCCACCTGGGGCGGTTCAAGGACCCCGAGAAGCGGATGCCGGTCATCGTCACCACATCTCGACTCCTCACCACGGGGGTGGACGTTCCGACCTGCAGGAACATCGTGCTGGCCCGGGTCGTCAACTCCATGACGGAGTTCAAGCAGATCATCGGACGGGGCACGAGGGTGCGGGACGACTACGACAAGCTGTTCTTCACTATCCTCGACTACACCGGAAGCGCCACCAGGCTCTTCGCCGACCCCCAGTTCGACGGCGCCCCGGCCATAGAGACGGTCGAGCGGATGGACGACGAGGGCAACACCGTCGAAGGCTCGGAGACCGTGGTGCAGCCGGAGGAGTCCCCGGATTCGGACCAGTACGAGGTTCCGGGGGAGCCGGGCGGTTCCAAGCTGGTTGGCGAGTCTCCCTTCCCCCGCAAGTTCTACTTCGACGGCGGCCAGGTCGAGATCGTGGCCCAGATCGTCTACGAGCTTGATCCGGACGGCAAACAGCTCCGCGTCGTGAAGTTCACCGACTACGCCGCCGACAAGGTCCGCACGCTCTACCCGTCTGCCGCCGACCTGCGGCAGCGCTGGGCGGACGCGCGGCAGCGCGCAGAGGTGATAGATCTGCTGGAGCAGCGAGGCATCGACTTCGCCGAGCTGTCGTCCGCGGCGGGTCAGCCCGAGGCCGACCCCTTCGACCTGCTGTGCCACCTCGCGTACAACGCCCCGTTGCGCACTCGGCGTGAGCGGGCAGAGCGGCTCCGCAGGGAGAAAAAGGACTTCTTCGACCGGTACGGGCCGGAGGCGAGGGCCGTTCTCGACGACCTGCTGGAGAAGTACGCCGACCATGGGGCGGCACAGTTCGCCATACCGCAGGTGCTCAAGGTGCCACCGATCTCGAGTCGAGGCAACCCGCTGGAGATAGCGGCGTTGTTTGGGGGTCCCGAGCAGCTGCGGGAAGCGGTGACACAGCTGCAGGCGCTGCTGTACGTGGCGTAGGGGCGGTACGCCGGAAATCCGAGCCTCCCAGGCGTCGCACGCCCCAGCCTGATTGACTTAGCTAAGCTGGTTAGCTATACTCCGAGCAGGAGGCGTGGAATGGCGATGCGGGTCAACATGCATGAGGCCAAGAGCGACCTGTCGCGGCTGGTCGCTCAGGCTCGGCAGGGAGAAGAGGTGATCATCATGCGGGCGGGCAAGCCGGTCGCGAGGCTGGTCCCCATCCCCGAGGAGCGATCGCCAGGACTCGCCCGGGGGCGCTTGCGCATCGGCCCCGACTTCGACGCCGCCCTGCCGGAAGACGTGCTGGATACCTTCGAGGGCCGCTAGTGCGATACCTGCTGGATACCCACGCCTTCCTGTGGTGGGTGGTGGACGACCCGAGGCTGTCGACCGCGGCTGCCGATGCCATTCGCGACCCCGCCAACGAGATACTGTTCAGTGCCGCCTCCGCGTGGGAGATAGCCATCAAGGCTCGTCTGGGGCGGATCGCCTTCGAGGATGACCTGTCGGAGTTCATCCCGCGCCAGATCGCCGCCAACGGGTTCATGAGCCTGCCGATCACGATCGATCACGCCCTGCAGGTGGCCAGGTTGCCCCTGCTCCACCGCGATCCCTTCGATCGGATGCTGGTCGCCCAGGCTCAGCGGGAGAAAACCGTGTTGCTCACCGCCGACCCGGCGATCGCCCAGTACGGCGTGGACGTTATCTGGTAGGCGTGTCTCGCCCGAGGCCAGGCTCCCAGCGCAACCTCGGCGCTTACGGGCGTTAACCGATTGATGCGGTAGCGCGACTCGGGCGGGCCGGCACAGCGGCCGGCCCCTACAGCTCTTGTAGTGGCGGCCGACACCTACAGCTCTTGTAGGGGCCGCCTGCACCTAAAGCTCTTGTAGGGGCGGCCGACACCTACAGCTCTTGTAGGGGCGGCCGACACCTACAGCTCTTGTAGGGGCGGCCGGCTCTGGCCGCCCGCACCGGGGAATTACCCGACGAGCAAACGACCATCAGCAGCGCTTCAGCACAGCAGCCGCGTGCTTCATCTCAGAGCGTCAGGAGTCGACCATGTCCCAGGCGAAAAGGCCATCTCAACCACTCACCACCGCCCAGCAGCTTGGCAGCCTCATCAAGTCCGCGCGGGATCTCATGCGCAAGGACAAGGGGCTGAACGGCGATCTGGACCGGCTCCCCATGCTGACCTGGGTCATGTTTCTGAAGTTCCTCGACGACATGGAGCGCATCCGGGAGCAGGAGGCCGTCATGCAGGGCGAGCGGTTCCGCCCCGCCGTCGAGCCGCCGTATCGCTGGCGAGACTGGGCGCCCGCGGGGAGCACGCTCACCGGCGATGAGCTGATAGCGTTCGTCAACAACGACGAGGCGGTGCGTCCGGATGGGGTTCGGGGTCCAGGTCTGTTCGCCTACCTGCGGGGGCTCCAGGGGGCCAACGGCGGCGACCGCCGGGACGTGATCGCCACGGTGTTCAGGGGCGTCAACAACCGGATGGTCAGCGGCTACCTCTTGAAGGAGATCGCCGAGAAGATAGACGCGATCCACTTCACCTCCAGCGACGAGATCCACACCCTGGGCCACCTGTACGAGTCGATGCTCCGGGAGATGCGCGATGCCGCCGGAGATTCCGGCGAGTTCTACACGCCGCGGGCGGTCGTGCGCTTCATGGTGGAGGTGACGGACCCGCGCCTCGGCGAGACGGTCCTGGACCCCGCCTGCGGCACCGGCGGCTTCCTGGTGGAGGCATACCAGCACCTGGAGAAGCAGTGCCGCACCGTCGAGGATAGGGAGGTCCTTCAGAGCAGCAGCCTTCTCGGCGGGGAAGCGAAGCCGCTTCCCTACCTGCTGGCTCAGATGAACCTGCTGCTCCACGGGCTGGAATCTCCAAAGATCGATCCCGGCAACAGCCTTCGCTCCCCCCTCCGCGAGATCGGGGACCGCGACAGGGTGGACGTGGTGCTCACAAATCCGCCATTCGGAGGCGAGGAGGAGCGGGGCATCCTCGGCAACTTCCCTGAGGACAAGCAGACCTCGGAGACCGCGCTGCTCTTCCTGCAGCTCATCATGCGCAAGCTGCGTCGGGCCCCGAGACCCGGGCGGGCCGCCGTGGTCGTGCCGAACGGCACGCTGTTCGGCGACGGGGTCTGCGCCCGAATCAAGGAGGAGCTGCTGAGGGAGTTCAACCTGCACACCATCGTGCGGCTGCCCAACGGCGTATTCGCGCCCTACACCAGCATCCCCACCAACCTGCTCTTCTTCGATCGTTCCGGTCCGACGCGGGAGGTGTGGTACTACGAGCAACCGCTCCCCGAGGGGCGGAAGAACTACACGAAGACCCAGCCGCCGCAGTTCGAGGAGTTCGGGCCGTGCATCGCCTGGTGGAGGAGCAGGGAGGAGAACGAGCGCGCCTGGAGGGTGAGCGCCGCTGAGCTGCTGGAAAACGGGTGCAACCTCGACCGGAAGAATCCGAACGCAGCTCAGGACGCCGAACACCTCCCGCCGGAGCAGCTGGTGGAGAGCATCCTGGAGAAGGAGCGGCGGATAGTGGAGATCCTGGGGGAGATCAAAGCCGCGCTGGGAGCCGAGCTGTGAGCGAGCCATGGCCGAAGGTGCGGCTGGGGGAGGTGCTTACTCAGAACAGAGAGTATGTGACCGAGCTAGAGCCGCGGGTCTACCCCAAGCTTACGGTTAAGCTGTATGGCCGGGGTGTGTATCTGGACACTCCGGCCGACGGAGCCAGCGTGCTCATGAACCGGCACCAATTTGCCAAGCCGGGTCAGGTCATTCTCTCAGAGATATGGGCCAAGAAGGGCGCGATCGGATTGGTACCCGACGTTGGCGCCGGCGCGTTGGTCACAAGCCACTTCTTTCTGTTCGACGTGCACTGCGAACGTGTCCTCCGTGAGTACATCGATTGGTTGCTGCGGGCGAACTACTTCGAGGCGCAGCTGAGCCCTGAAGCCCGGGGTACGACCGGCTACGCGGCTATTCGGCCATCTCAGTTTCTCTCCTGTGAGATACCCCTGCCTCCGCTGGTGGAGCAGCGACGGATCGTGGCGCGAATCGAGGAGGTGGCGGCCAGGATTGGGGAGGCGCGTCATCTAAGCGACGAGGCTGTCGGAGACACTGAGGCGCTGCATTCGTCTCATCTGGGCTCAAAATTCGCGAAGCTGGCGAGCCATTTGGACGTCGTACCCCTTGGGAACCTCACTTCGCACATCCTCGACGGCCCCCATCAGACGCCCGACTACCTACCCGAAGGCGTGCCAGGCGTTCCGTTTGTGACAGTCAAGAATATGGTGACCGGTAGGTTAGACCTGAAGAATGTCAACTACATTTCGAGGGAAGACCATGAGCAGTTCTCGAAGCGATGCAGGGCAGTACGCGGTGACATCCTGTACTCGAAGGATGGCGCCACTCGCGGCCAGCCTTGCCTGGTGGATACGGATGAGCCGTTCAGCTACTTCGTCAGCGTGGCGCTTATCAAGCCCCTGCGTGACCGGCTTGACAGCTGGTATCTCTTGCACTTGCTGAAGTCAAGCTGGATCAAAAACCTAATGGGAAATCGGTCGCGTGGCGACATGATTCCCCACATTGTGTTGCGCGAGATTCGGGAATTTCCGGTCCCGCTCCCACCACTACCCGAGCAGCGGCGAATAGCGGAGGAGTTGGACGCCGTGCAAGCCAAGGTGGACATGTTGAAGCGATTACAGACTGAGTCCGCCGCTGACCTGGACTCCCTGCTACCAGCGGTGCTGGACCGGGCGTTCAAGGGGGAGCTGTGATGGCCTTTCATCTGAGGTTCAATGCGAGCGAGGTTCCTTTCTGGGCCGAACGGTATGTGACCGTTAGCGAGGCGGCAGACCCGCAATGGGAGGCGGAGATCGAGCGGAGATTCGCTCCGGCGGCCAAAGCCAGACGCTACCTGAAGAGGCGGGAGTTCCAGGCAATATGCTGTTGGAAGAGCCCTCGCCCGAAACAGCTGTACGCGGAGAACTCGGACGGGTTCGTCGAGGCCGTGACCCTTACGGCCCTCTCCACCCCGTCCGAGCAGCTGCGGATCCAGGTCCTCACTCTCCTGTCCGGTGTGGGCTGGCCCGTGGCCTCGGCGATACTCCACTGGACCCACCGGAAATCGTACCCGATCCTCGATTTTCGCGCGCTCTGGTCCCTGGGTTGGTCGCAGAATCCGGACAAGCCGGGTTTCATCTACGACTTTGACGACTGGCCTCCGGCCGAAGAGAGGAGTCCGTTCGTCTACGATCTCGACCACTGGTGGGCGTACACGCTGTACTGCCGGCGGCTCCGTCAGGAGGCGGGTGTCGCGATGCGCGATCTGGACCGCGCGTTGTGGCAGTATGCCAGGGAGAACATGCCCCGCACACTCAGGGGCATCACGAGCAAGTGAGAACGTAGCGCAAGCCTGGAGGGTTGGGGTCACTGATGTCTGGAGACGACCGAATCATGGAAATCCTGCGCGATGCGAAGAAGCTTGCACAGGAGTACAGAGGGTTAACCGGGAAGCCCCTCGGCATCACCGGCGAAGTCGCCGAGTACGAGGCCGCGCGTATTCTTGGTATCGAGCTCACGCCCGCACGGCAGGAAGGGTACGATGCCGTCGAGAACAGGGATGGCTTCATTCGACGGCTTCAGATCAAGGGACGGTGTCTGCAGATCGATTCCAAGCCGGGCCAGCGCCTGGGCGGAATCCGTACGGAGAAAGAGTGGGACGCAGTTATTCTGGTTCTCCTGGACGAGAACCTCGATGCAACGGAGATCTACGAAGCCGACCGTCGGGCGGTGGTCTCCGCGCTGCAGGCGCCTGGTTCGAAGGCCCGTAACGAGCGGGGAGCCCTGGCTGTGAGCAAGTTCAAATCGATTGGCCGACTCCGCTGGCAGAGGCCTATGCCCTGATCCACGATCGTATCTGCAAACAGTGAGTTCAAGCAGCGTCGCCCTTGGGCAAGGGAGAGCGCCATGACAGTCTCTGATAAGACAAGAAAGTTGCTCTGGGGACGGTCGGGCAATCGCTGTGCGATCTGCAAGCACGAGCTCGTGATCGACGCGACCCAGCGAGATGACGAGTCCGTGGTCGGTGACGAGTGTCATGTCATATCGCCTCGGGAGAACGGTCCACGCCACGACCCTGCCTATCCTCAGGACAAGCTCGACTCGTACGAGAACCTGATTCTTCTGTGCCGGACACACCACAAGATGGTGGACGACCAGGAAGACACCTACACGACACAAATCCTTCGGCAAATGAAGGCGAACCACGAGGTCTGGGTATCGGCGCGGCTGACCGACCAGACGAAGCCCAAACCCTTGAGGATGCGGCGGGTCAAGCAGAACATCCCCTCGCACCTACCTCGGCTCACCACAGGCCAACAGGTGCTCGACATATTGATCGGAAGCTATGGATACCGCACTCGGAACGACGACCCGCAGTCTGAAGAGGAGGTTGATCTCATCGGCAACTTCCTGCAGGCCGCCACCGATTGGGCAGAGATGGGAGATGATCTCGAACCTCATGGTCGAGTCAGCGCTGCCTTCAGTCTCACCCAGTCGATCCAGGATCTCGACGATGCGGGCTTCTGGGTTTTTGGTGGCCGCGAGATCCAAGTCTTAGAGGGTGGGCTTGAACCAGAGCCGTCGCCGTTTCCCATAGGGATCATTGCTGTTCTACGGAAAGACAACGAGGGAATCACTGAAGTGAATCTGGACAACCTGACGCAATAGAATTGGCAACCAGCGGGCGCTCCTGGCGACCTGGAACCGGAGATGAGGTGCCGTTTGCAACATCATGGCCTGGCGAGGAAGAGATGGTGAGCGCATCGACTAAGCCCAATTGTGACACGATGAGTATGAAGGCTCCTTTTCACTCGCGGAGGACAATCAAATGGCGCTGAAGTTCCCCAGCCGATGGCGCTTCGAAGCTCCCACAGCTATTAGCGAGGGTGCGAGTCGCATTCCGGACGCCGCCGTCCAGGAGTCCCTGCAACTCATCAGGAAGACCGCTACGCAGGGCGATCTCCAGGAGTTCATTGAGCTCTTCAAGAGCTACTTCTCTGCCGCGAATGGAACAACGCACTACATGAGCTCTAATGCCAGTTGGGCCGAATCTGACCTTTCACAGCTGACGTCAGAGGTGGCCGCAAACCCACCGCTGTTCCTTGAAGCCATGTTCGATGCCTGCGAAGCGGTAAGGCGGCGGCCCGGCGACCTGTTTGCCCCGGACGCCGAAATGATCAACCGTATCTGTCGAGAACACAACGTGCCATACAAAATCCGGGGGACTGAGCTCCTCCTGCAAGACCAGGCTACCCACGTGGTCGCCGTGCCCAACCCACCCCCTACGCTGGCGGAGCAGGCACAGAGTCTTCTTCATTCCTCTCTGGGGCGCGCTGAGGAACTGCTGTCGCAGGGCCGGGGACGCGAGGCAGTTCAGGAGATGCTGTGGTTGCTCGAGACTGTCAGCACAGCATTCCGAGACGTAGACAGCGGAACCGGCACAATCGAGGGCAAATACTTCAACGATATCGTGAGAGAGCTCCGCCGCCAGCATGCTGGCACGACTCTGGACCGCGTCTTGAGATGGGCGACCGAGGTACACGGATACCTGTCCTCGCCAACCGGGGGCGGTGTAAGGCATGGGCTTGATCTCAACGAAGGTGTCGTGCTGTCCCTGAACGAGGCCCGTCTCTTCTGCAACCTGGTTCGGAGTTTCCTCGCTTTCTTGCTGGCTGAACACGAACGCTTGTCTCGTCCTCGTCGCGGCGACTGACAGCGTCAACGCTGTCGCCAGCCCCTAAACCGGAGCGTAGTGCGCCTCGTCAATCCGTCCCTTCTGCACGCCAGTCTGGTCTGACGAGAGGCGAACGGCATCCCGGCCTCGCCGCTGTCATAAATCCTGCCTCACGCCTCCCCTTTCTTTTTCGCCACGCTCTGGAGCCCGGTCGCGCTTAATCCCAGCACCAATCCTCGCAGCGCGGCGCCCACCCGCCCTCGGAACCCTTGAACTGCCGCGCCGCCACTTACCCCACCGAGACCGCCAGCCCGATCTCGATCGCCAGCGGCATCGGCCAGACGGTGTCGAGTTCAACGCGCTTTGCTGTCTCCTTCGTCTGGTGGTCAGGTTCGGTTTCCTCAATGCTCCCGCGACTACCGGGCCCCTCCGAGCCGGTGTGGACACATTTCTCGCGGAATCAGCTAAACTACGGGACAGTAAGAGTGGGTGCGACTGACATGCCCAGGTTGCCCCGGATCACCGCCGAGGAGTTGCTGCGCGCCCTGTACCAGGACGGATGGTACAAGATGGTGGAGGATGCAGGCCTCGCCATCGACGAACTGGAGAGACTCCTATTAGGCGCTACACGATCTTGCTGACGCCTGATTCGGAGGACGGCGGTTACACGGTTCGAGTGCCGACGCTCCCGGGCTGCAACACCCAGGGAGACACGATAGAGGAAGCTATCGCCAACGCGCGCGAGGCGATCTCCGTCTACTTGTCCGACCTGGTGGAGAGCGGCGAGGTCGTCCCGGAAGAAACCGCGCCTACCCAGGCCATTGTGGTGGACGTCGCAGGGTAGGCTGTTTGCCCTTCCCCTCGATCTTGTGGAAGTCGCTGATGACTGACGACATCAAAGATTCCGACAGGACACACAGGCTAAGGCTGGTAGACCAGTTCGGCGGAGCGACGCGCGCGCTCGCCCTGGCCGGAGATGTCCTTCTCGCAGGCGTGGGCTGGCGCGTCGTCTCCCTGCGAATTTCGCCGCAATCGCGGCCGACGCTCGTCGGTCAGTCCCCGCCCCTCAAAGGTATCGTGGAGAGGATCGTCCTGGCCGGCAGTCGGGCCTACGTAGGCGACGAGTACTCGATCCACATCCTGGACGTCGGGGTCCCCGAGCAGCCTACCTTGCTCGGGGAAGTAGCCCAGGAATACGCTCTGGGCGAGTATCTAGGTTACGATTGCAGTTTCGCCGGAACAGAGGAGTACCTCTACGTCCTAGGCGATTTTGACCGCCTACTGATATTCGATGTGAAGGACCCCGCCAGGCCGCGTTACACAGGCAGATACGTCGAACCTTCGAGGCGCAGGAGAGGCAGCGTCGACGTCGAATTGCGGGGGCTGCGGTTGGTCGGACCCCTCGGCTACGCGCCTACTTCCTCCGGGCTGGCCGTCTTCGATTTCGGGGAGCCCGAACGGCCGGCCCTGCTCGGCAGCTGCTCCGTCGGCGATGCCGGCACCTGTGTCGCCGTCGCGGGGCACCATGCGTACCTGGGAACGGAAGCGGGCCTGCACCGCATCGATGTCTCGGACCCGACTTGTCCGGAGCCGGCTGGCTTCTTCGGGTCGGCATCGGCAATATGGGCAGTGGACATCGCCGGTCCGACGGCTTATGCCATCGCCGGGGGCACCGGTGTGTATACGATCGACATTTCCGACCCCAAACGGCTAGCGGCCACCGGCCACCGCAACGATCTGTACTTCGGCCAGGACATCGTAGTGAAAGATGGACGGGCCTACGTGGCCGACGACTCCGGCGGGCTGAGTCTATTCGACGTCTCTGATCCGGCCCGAACCCGCTCGATAGGGTGCGACATCACCGTGCCGGAGGTGGCAGACGTCGGCGTCGTCGGGCAATATGCGGCGGTGGTGGACAGCCGAGGGTATCTCCTGCAGGGTCCGGGAACGATCCACGTAGCCGAGGGAGCTTTCCTGCCCGGCAAGGTCGGGGGACTGCGCACCGTGGACCTCGCTGCTTCGCTCGCACCAAGCCTTTTGGGATGGGTGGGCCTGGGCGGAAAAGGCCGGAGCGTGACGCTCGCAGGCTCCATGGCGTACGTGGCTGCCAGCCACGAAGTGTGCCTGGTCGACCTCACGGACGTTGCCAACCCAAGGCGGGTCGGACCCATACGGTCGCTGGAGCCGTCAGACAAGATCGTGCTGGACGGGAAGCGGCTCTACGCCGTGGAGGGCGAATGGCTGTCTATCGTCGCCCTGCCCAAGAACCCCGCCGCCCGGAAGTTAGCCCGTCATCACCTGGGAGGCGATATCCACGATCTCGCGGTCAGCGGGGGTTTCGTGTACGTGGCCCTGGCCAGCGGCCTCCAAATCTTCGACCTGCGGTACCCCAGACACCCAAAGCAGGCGGGGCTCTATCCTGCTCGGGAAGGGGTGGACAGCCTGGCCGTGGTCGGGTCGCTGGCATATCTGTGCGTACACGATCGCCTGTGCATAGTGGATGTGGCCGACCCGGCACGACCGACCCTGGTGGGCGGCGTCCGGACCGGTTGCTGCGGCCGCTTTCGCCAGGTGATCGTTGAAGGTTCTCTGGCCTACGTGATCGCGCGGGATAACCTCTCCGTCGTAGATATTACGAACCCTGTCCATCCTATCGAGCTGGCATCCGAGAGGTTGGACGACCGGGAGGATGAACCGGCCAGAGCTATCCTGGCAGGCAACCGGCTGTGCGTTGCCTGTGGGAACAACGGGCTTCTGGTCTATCAGATGGAGGAGGCACAGCCCGCCCCGTTGTCGCTGGGAACACAATGAAGCTCCAACCGTGGGTCGTTCTGTCCCTGTTGCCCAGAAGCGTGTTCTGATACGATATCAGACGCATAGCCAACAACAGGTTGGGAGGCTGCCATGAGGATGCCTGAGGTCCGGCCCATCACCGACCTCGCGAGAGATGCCAGGGGAATAGTAGAGCGGATGCGCCAGCGGAGGGAGCCAGTGGTGATCACTCAGCGAGGGCGCGATGTGGCCGTCCTGCTGCCCGTCGAGCTCTACCAAGAGATGGAGCGAGGCTCCGCCCACCGGGTCCCAGGCTTGCGCTTCTCCGACCCCTCGCAAGCTGAGCAGTTTCGCCTCGAGATGACGGTCGACGAGGGCCGGAAGGATGCCTAGCGACGACACGTCGACAATAGTCACGCTGGACGGCCCCCGGCTCAGGTGGACGGCTCAGACAACCTAGCCGCGTCTCCCGCTTCACCCTCCTTCCTCCTATCCCTTACCCCTCCGTCTCTTGTCTCTCCCCCACCTTCCCTGTACCACGACGTGGCCCAGCTGCGTCGAGACCAGGTGCAAGCCGCCATGGCGGCAGGGAGATGGTCCAAAAGGGCTCGCCCGAGGCTGAAGCCTCGGGCTGAAAAGACAAAGTCCTTCGGACTATGTCCCAGCCCGACAGGGCTTCGTCTTTTCAGCGCGGTCGCTTCAGCGCCGCGCCCCTGAGGACAGTACGCTTACTCAACCTGGGACGGTCCCGCGGTGGAGAATAGGCGGAGGATGGTAGAACGAAACGTGATCCCAAGCAAATGCTTGATTGAATCGGTGGGAGGAGAGCAGTGGAGAGAGAAACGGCAATCCTTCAGGGCCGGAGGGCGCCGCGGCAGGCGGGGGTGGGAGGGCAGCAGCCGGAGCCGGAGCACGCCAGTCCGGAGCACCACTCACGCCACGATCGCCGCGCCGAGCTCGTGGACATCGCGTACCGCCACATCGCCGAGAGGGGGTTCGAGGGTCTCAGGGTGCGGGCATGGCGCTGGAGGCGGGCATCAACGTCGCCACGCTCCACTACTACTTCCCCACCAAGGAGGCGCTGATCCGGGGCGTGGTGACCATGCTTCAGCGGGACTTCACAGTCCCCCGGGTGCAGCGACCAATCCCGGAAACCGCCTCGACCATGGACGAGCTACGCATGGAGTTCGAGTACGTCCGTCTTCGCCTGGAGGAGAGTCCCGAGTCCTTCCTGGTGCTTGCCGAGCTGCTGATTCGGTCGCTTCGGAAAAGGGTGCTGGCGTAGGGTCAACGCATTGAGGCTACGCGGGCCAGGTCTGCCGGCCGCCATCCACCCGCAGCACCTGGCCGCTGATGTAGGACGCGGCATCCGAGACGAGGAAGGCGACGACGGAGGCGATCTCCCCGGGCCTTCCGTAGCGGACCAGGGTCCCACCCTCCGTCATCATCCCCTGATCCAGGGGCCTGGAGGCGGCGAAACGTGCCGTGAGTATGGGACCGGGAGCGACGGCGTTGACGGTCACGTCGTAGGGGCGAAGCTGCCCGGCCAGGCAGCGGGTGTACTCGTGCACGGCGGCCTTGGCCGTGGCGTAGATGGCGCCGGTATCTGCGCCGCCCAACCCGGCGATGCTGCCGGTATTCACGATGCGGCCGGAGCGTCGCTCCATCATCTCGGGCGCGACCTCCCGGCAGGTGAGGATGCAGGTCATCAGGTTGCGGTCCAGCACCGACCTGATGTCCGCAAGGTCGACGTAGATCGCGTCGTTCTGGGCGGGTCTGCCGCCGGAAGGTCCGGCCGTCCCACTGGCCCCGATGTCTCCGCCGGCTACGTTCACCAGGATGTCGATGCGCCCGAATTCGCGGCGGATCTCGCCGGCAATTCGCTTCACCTCTGCCTCGTCGGTCAGGTCGCCGTGGACGGGGAGCACGCGCGCGGAGTGGGCGGTTGCGATATCGTGGGCGACGGCCTCCAGCGACTCGGCCTCGCCGAAGGCGCGGGCGGAGGTGGGTGAGGTGCCGTGGACCGCGACCGTGGCGCCCAGGCTCGCCAGATGTTCCGCCACGACGCGGCCAATCCCGCGTG
>JAJYKO010000029.1:6953-16692 GCA_021788565.1 Chloroflexota bacterium | reverse complement strand
TTATATTAGGATTGGCGGGCGCAGGTGTGGGGGTTGGCGCGGGATTTGTCGCCGTCTGGGCGAAGGCGGCGCCGCCCAGGGCGAGCGTGCACATGGCGGCCAACCCCAGGCTTAACAGCAGTTTCTTCATGGTTCGACTTTCTCCTTTGATAGTGCGGCAGCAAACACTACAGTACTGATTGTACGGTAGCAGGCACTATAGTACTCGGACTGTACCACTTATGGTAGAAGAGAGGGTAAAAAGATAGTTAAAAGATTCTCAGCCGATTATCACGTCCTCTTCGCCACCTTCGGAGGCGCCGTTGCCGCCGTAGTGCTCTAAGGCTTGCTGCCGCAGAGCCAGCAACCCACTACTCCACTCGACCGGGTAGGGCTTTGGGGCGACCAGGGCGTGGTATTCCTCCGGGAGTTGTGCTAGGTTTCGGCTTGCGAGCTCCCAGATTTCCGAGAGGGGAGGCAGAGCGCCGGGCGTGACTTCGCCGTGGCGTATCACCGTCTTAAGCAACCGCGTTCCGTTGTCCGGCTTCGGCTCATCCCACAGCTGGATAATGTCGCGCTCGAAGCGGCCGATGCGGTATACCTCCTTCTTCCCAGGCCAGGTACTCTTCTCGCCGGCCACCTTGATCTTGGGACGGTCCCTCGGGTTATCGTCCTCGTACCACACCAGCTTGTAGACGGCACCCAGGGCGCTGCCCGGAACGCCATGCTCCACCGAGCCGGCCCCTACGCCTATGCTTGTACCAACGCCGAAGCCGTCGATAGGGGCTCCCTGGGCAATGAGGTCTGCGATCTTGAACTCGTCCAGGTCCGAACTGGCCAGGATCCGCACCTCGGGCATGCCGGCCTCGTCCAGCACCTTGCGGACATACCTGGTCCCTTCCAGCAGATCGCCGCTGTCCAGTCGAACCGCGGTTAGAGTGTGGCCCATCCGGTCCTGGTACTCCCTGGCAACGTCCATGGCAGTGTAGGTCGCCTCGTGAATATCGTAGGTGTCCAACAGCAGGGTATAGCGATTGAAGCTCTCGGCCACCGCGGAAAACGCCTCGCGTTGGGTCTCGAAGAGCTGGACCAGGGCGTGCGGGATGGTTCCGGTCGCGCGGAGGCGGAACTCGTAGGCCGCGTCAAGGAATGAGGTGGTGGTGCAGCCGCCGATGTAGGCCGAGCGCGTCACCACGTAGGGCGCCTGCGCCCGCCGGAACGCGAAGTCGGAGACCGGCTTGCCCCTGGCCGCGTGTACTATTCGCGCCGACTTCGTGGCGATCAGCGTGGAGAGGCTCACGGTGTGCAGAAGGCCGGACTCCAGCAGAATCGCCTCTTGAAATGGGGCCGTGACCCTTAGCAGTGGTTCGTGGGGAAAGGCAACGGAACCTTCCGGCATGGCGCGGATCTCGCCGGTGAAGCGGACTCCCCGGAGGTGCTCCAGAAACCGTGGGTCGTAGTCGCGAATCTGGCCGAGGTAGCGAATGTCGTCGTCCGTGTAGTGGAAGCGTGTAGCGAACTCGACGGCCATCTCGAGACCGGCGACCAGCATATAGCAACCGAGGAATGGCGCGGTACGAGCGTATAGGTCGAAGGTCGCGAGCCCGTTCCGCCCCGTTCGCCAGCTGATGTAAGCGGCATCGGGGTGGTACAGGTCGGTCATCAGGCCCGGATGCCGGCCCAGGAAGGATGGATCCAACTTCTGCCTCCGAAGAGGGGGCGGGGGCAAGGGGCAGGCGCCTGCCCCCCCGATCCCTGACCCCAGTCTGTCGGAACTCTATACCGCGCTCGCGAGCGGCGTCAAGGGCACGACCCTTGATGTACAATATCGTGATGTTCCAGCGGAAATAGGCCGCGCCGGCCAGGGGGACAGCAAATACAGATGCCACAAGACGTCGTCGTCCAGGTCGTGGTAATCCTTGCTTTAGTTCTTCTGACAGCGTTCTTCGCCGCCGTGGAGATCGCCATTGTTTCCTTGCGGAGGACGCGGCTCAGACAGTTGCTGGAGGAGCATCACAACCCGGGGGCGGCCTCAGTGCAGCGCCTGGTGGATCAGCCGAGCCGCTTCTTCGCTACCATCGACCTCGGCGTCACTCTGGCTGGTTTCTTCGCTTCGGCCTTCGGAGCCGTTAGCCTGGTCGCGGTTCTGGCCAGCTGGCTCGGAGCCTTTCCGATCCGGGTGATCGCCGAAAACGCCTACAGTATCTCCTTCGTAGTCATCACCGTTCTCATTGCTTTCGTCACGCTGATCCTCGGAGAGTTGGCCCCAAAGAACATCGCTATCCTTCGGGCCGAGTCGGTGGCCCTCCGGTTCGCTCCAGTGATTGAGCTCATCTCCAGGGTCGCCCGGCCCTTGATCTGGATCTTGACTGCCAGTACTGCCGCGGTGATGTGGCTCACGGGAAGCAGCGGGACTCCTCGGGTATCGCCCATCACCGAGGAGGAGATCATGGCGATGGTTGCCAGCGGCGAAGAGGAAGGGGTCGTGGAGCCAACGGAGCGGAAGCTGATCGACGAGGTGTTCGAGTTCGGGGACACTATTACCGAGCAGGTGATGGTCCCTCGGGTAGACGTTCGAGCCTTGCCGAAGGATGCGACCGTCGCGGATGCGCGCCAGGCGATAGTGGAGACCGGTCACACGAGGCTGCCGGTGTATGACGGTAGCATGGATAACATCATCGGGGTAGTCCACGCGAAGGATGTGCTGCAGCATCTGGCGCCGGAGCCGGGGAATCCAGAGGCCACGCAACCGGTAACGACCATTATGCGGCGTGCCTATCACGTGCCCGGTTCGAAACGAGTGGCTGAGCTGTTGCCAGAGCTGCAGCGGCAGTCGCTTCATATGGCTGTGGTGGTCGACGAATATGGCGGGACCGCTGGCATCGTCACTCTGGACAACCTGCTGGAGGAGATAGTCGGGCCGATCCGCGACGAATACGACGCGCGGGAGGAGCCGGAGATCCAGATGGTGGGAGAGGGACAGGCCGTGGTGAGCGGTGGGGCAGACCTGGAGGACGTGAGCGCAGCGATCGGCGCCAACCTGGAGATAGAGGGTGTGGACACTATCGGAGGGCTGGTTTACGCGAGGCTTGGGCGCATTCCCAACGAAGGCGACATGGTGGATATGCACGACGCGGACGTGGAAGTGCTATCCATGCGGAACCGTCGCGTCCTGAAGGCCAAGGTGACCCACAAGGAGCCGCCGTCTGATAGTAGCGCCGAGGAGTGAGTGGGAGAACGGCAACGTCCAGACCTACGAGGTCTCCAAGACCCCGTAGGTCTCGTCTACGGGCCGCCCTCCCTTACTCTACGCTCTTATTTCCTGCCTCATGAACCTCGCGTAGGAGAGCGCGAAGCAGGCCAGGGTGAGAGTGACCAATCCCACGAACTGCGGCCACACCACCATAAGGCTCTGGTCCAGTGGTAGTGCACCTGGAACCATCCCGACGACCTGGCTCAGCAGCACGGGGCCGAGAGTTCGGACGCTGGGCGTCAGAATAGTTTCGGTCGTCTCTCCGTAGAGCGTCGCCGGCGATATCCTGGCCAATCCCATCGCGATGTTCGCGTTGTCGATCACCGTCTGAGGATCCTGCTGATTCGCGGGCGATATGGCGTCCGCGACCGTCCCAGCGATCATTCCCATGAAGAAGGTGAAGAAGATCCACAGGGCGATGGCCGCGAGCGCGGAGGTTGCGGTCTGGCGGAACAGTATCGAGAAAAGGATCGAGACTGCCATCCAGAAGGCCACGTACACCACCGCTATGAACAGCCAGAACAACAGCCTCATGAGCTCGTCCCCCGTAGGGGGGATGCCAATCATCCTCAGGCCGAGTCCACCCAGCACGAGTGAGATGCTCAGCAGCATCACGGCGATGGTGACGACGCCCGCCGCGAATTTCCCGTTTATAACCGAGTCGCGGTAGATTGGCTGCGCTAGGACTCTGCTGAGAGTTCCCCGCCCGTACTCACCGTTTATCGCGTCGAAGCCGAGCGCAAGCCCCACCAGGGGGCCGAGGAACCCCACGAACGCAACGAAGGAGGGGAGGTTCCCCGACGAGACGGTGAACAGCCTCAGGAACACGAAGGTATTGGACGAACTGGCGCTCGAGACATCCGAGCTTATCGATTGTGCCGCCGTGTAGGTGGCGGAGAGCCCCGCCAGCAGGATCAGCACGAAGAGAATCATGAATCGCTTGCTGGCGAACTGATCGGCCATCTCCTTGCGGAAGACAGCTATAAATCCTGGCATGCTTAGCCCTCCCGGAAGTACCTGAGGTAAATCTCCTCCAGCACGTGGCCTCGGAGGCGGAGCTCAGTCACCGATGCTCCGGCGCCGACGAGCCGGCGCGCGACGTCGGCTCGGACGTCCCTGTTGCAGCGGATGACCAGATTCCCCTCCAGCTTCTCGACCGCGGTCACGCCCTTCATCTTGTGGATGGCTTCCACCGTCTGGTCATCAAGCGGAGATGCTTCTACCTCTATAACAATCGGTTCGCCACCCATGATCTGTTGCCCCAACTTCTCGATGGGGCCTTCAGCCACCATCCGGCCCTTCACGAAGATGCCGACCCTGCTGCAGATCTGTTGCACCTGGTGCAACAGGTGGGAAGAGAGCAGCACGGTGATCCTGTCGCGCTTGCTCATCTGGTCAATCAATTCCAGCATCTGCTTGACGCCATCGGGGTCGATCCCGAGGGTGGGCTCATCCAGGATCACTACCCTGGGCTGCTTGATGAGCACGTCCGCGATGCCCAGGCGCTGCCGCATGCCTCGCGAGAACTTCCCTGCCTCCTTGTCCGCCACGTCGGCGAGCCCAACTCGGGCAAGTAGCTCCTCGGCGCGCTTGCGCGCCTCTTTCCTCGGTATAGTGTTCAGATCGGCCGTATAGAGGAGATTTTCCATCGCGGTCATCTCCTCGTAAAACCCCACGTTGTCCGGAAGGTACCCCACGATCCGTTTGACCGCCAGTGGGTCGCGAGTGGAGTCGTGCCCGTAGACGCGTGCCTTGCCTTTCGTGGGCTCTGTGAGCCCCAGTAGCATCAGGATGGTGGTGGTCTTTCCGGCGCCGTTCGGGCCGAGCAGGCCGAAGATCTCCCCTTCCTGTATGCGGAGGTTAAGCCGATCTACTGCCGTCAGCTCACCGTATCGTTTGGTGAGATCTACGGTCTCAATGGCAACCTGCGACCGCTCGTCCATATTTCTATCTCCGGCCCAGTTTCATGAACAGGCCTAGCAGTCCACCGATGACCACAACCAGCACCGCTACCCCGACCCAACCCCACAGGGTAGGAGTGGCGACCTGAACCCGAACGTCCTGGTTCTGTGTGGCCTGCGTATTCGAGGATGTGACGGTCAGCATGTAGTCACCGGCGATGGCGCTGGCGGTCGGCTTGATCATCATGGCGACCTCGCGGCTCGCGCCTGGATCCAGCTGGCTGATAGAGGCCGGATTGAATGTCACGGTCCAGTTCTGCGGCGGGGTGGACGACAGGCTGACGTTTTGCAAAGGGGCGGAGCCGCTGTTGGACACCGTCACGTAGAACGGGCTTTCCTGGCCGGCGGTCGCCGTGGTGTTCCAGATGTCGTTCCTAGCCGTCATCGCGATCGTATAGGAGCCCGTCACAACG
Source organism: Chloroflexota bacterium (assembly GCA_021788565.1). The sequence goes on along the minus strand of JAJYKO010000029.1, from coordinate 11,086 downwards.
GCCTTCAGATCGGTCGTGACCTTATCGGAGGGCGAGGCGACCGTGATGGTTATCGGGTACTCGCCGGCCTTAACCCCGGCGGGCGGGGTGACAGTGACGTCCAGACTCTGGGTGCTGCCGGCCTTCACCTGAGCACTGGAAATCTGGGTCTGCTGGTAGGATGGCTTGAAGACCACGTTCCAGCCGTCCGGCGCCTTGGCGTTGAGTCCGTATGTCTGGTCCGACAGACTGTTGTTGTCGATCTCGGCCTGGAAGCCGAAGTCTGAGCCCGCCTTACCCGAAATGGTGGGGTACTGGACCACCAGGGCGGTCGTAGCCTTGTTGCTCTGGGCCTGGACGCCGAGCACGAGATCGAGTGTAGTCGGGGCGAAGCCGTTGCCCGACGCCTGCAGAGTAAACTTGTAGTCCTGGTTCTTGGCGTCCTTGGGGGGCGTCAACTGCAAGGAAACGCTCTCCGATTTCTCAGGAGCCACCCATACCGAACGCGCGATGAAACCCTGGTCCTGGATAACCGGCGACCAACCCTCTGGGGCCGTGGTGAGATCCAGGTTCACGTTCTGCCCCACCTTGCTGGTGTTATTCACGTCGATGCTGAAGGTCACAGGCTTACCTTTGCTGACCACTGCGCCGGTCACAGGGGTAGATAGATATATCACCGGCATCTGTGCATTCGCGATGGCCGGCAAGCTGGCAGCTCCGGCGGACAACACCGCTACCATCAGCAGCGGCATGAGCATCAGCCTCGACACGATCCTCTTCACCGTACGATCACCTCCGACTTGTCCGTGATAAGTACTAGATCCACATATCGTCAGGCGCCCATATCGGACGCCGAGGATCCCAAACAACAACCGACAGCCGATCGCCTGGGGCAGCCCCATCCCGATTGTCGCGATCAACTGCCTGAGGGCACAACACAACAGCGCAGACTGACGAAAAGACCGTATGCGTGGCCACGCAGCCCGAGCCGTTCAACTTGATAGGTTCCCGTCGTTGGAACAGCACAACTTGGTTGGAGCGACACAACAATGGAGTTAGAACTATATCACAACCGAGAACGCGGCCGAAACTATAGCACGAGGCTGTAGGTGGTGTGTTAAAAAAACGTTAAGGCTGTCGCGGGGGGCCTGCTACTACAGTAACCATGTGGTCTGGCCGAATCCACCTACGTACTGCCGTCTGAATGTGCTCTGGAGTGACGTTGTTCACCAAGTCGGGGTATCTTTCCAGGAAATCGAGCCCCAACTCATAGAACTCGATATCGAGCAGGGTCCTGGCAACGCCTTCCACGGTCTCCATCGCAATTGGAAGACTCCCGGTCAGGAAGCTCTTGCCTTCCGTCAGTTCCGCCTCGCTCACCTGCTCGTCTCTCCATCGCTCGATCTCCGCGAACGCGGACTCGATGGCCTTGTCGACGTTCACCGGGTTCACTCCGGCGCGAACTGCCCAGGGGGAGGGACCTACGGACGCCTGTACGTCGCTGGAGACGTGGTACGCGAGCCCTTGCTTCTCTCTGATGTTGGCGCCAAGCCTCCCGGCGAGTCCCATCTGACCCAGGATCAGGTTTCCGAGCCGCAGGGCATAGTAATCCGGATCGTTGCGTGAAATGGCTGGAAGGCCCATCACCATCTCGGATTGGAATTTGCCAGGAACATTCTCTTCCTGCACCTGACGGGATGGAGGGGCGACCGGCGGGATCTCCAGCCGGGGCGGCGTCCCCTCGGCCTTCCAGTCTCCCATGACGCGGCGCACCTGCTCCACAGCATCCGCGGGCGAAACGTCGCCCACGATCGCCACGGTCAACGTGTCGGGGCGGAAGTACCTGCTGTAGAACGCGACCATGTCTTGACGGGTGATCGCACCAACGGTCTCCTGAGTGCCGGTCGGCCACAGGTGGTAGGGATGTCCATCGGGATAGAGCAACTCCATGAAGCGGCGCTCCGCCACGGCTCGGGCCGAGGTGTCCTGCTCGCGCAGGCCCGAGATGATCTGCATGCGGAGTTTCTCCACTTCGTCCTCCGGGAAGCTCGGCCGGCGAAGCACCTCCGCGACGATCTCCAGACCTCGTGGGAGGTCGTCCTTGAGGCATCGGAGGCCTACCTGAGCCGTCAGCCTGCCGGCCTCCGTGTTCAGTGCCATGCCTATACTGTCGGTCTCTTCGCTCAGCTGCTGAAAATCGCGCAGCTCGGTGCCGCGGATCAGCATGGGGGCGACGAAGCGGGAGATGCCCGCCTTCTCGGGGATGTCGAAGACACTGCCGGCCAGGGCGCTCGCTCTCACCACGACCTGGGGGGTGGTGGTGTCCTGGTTGACCAGCACCACTATGCCGTTCGGTAGCTCCGTCCGCGTGATGTCCAGGGAGATGGGATGGGTTCCATCGCCCGCCGGCCCGAAGGTGGCCGGAGAATAGAAGAAGGCCCGCGCACCCGCCGCAACTTCGGGCTCGGATGAGCCGGAGGTCTGGCCATCGGTAGGGATGAGCCAGCCCACCGTCCGGTTGGATTCGGTCAGGTACTGCCGGGCTACTCTCTGCACGTCCTCGGTGGTGACGGTTTCGGCCCTCTCCAGCATCCGCTCGTACACTTCCGGCGCCCCGATGGTCTCCATCGCTCCCAGCCAGTAGCCCTGGTCGCTCACCGATTCCGAGCCGTACACCAGCTGAGCTTTCACCTGCTTCACGGCGCGTCGCAGTTCGTCCTCGCCGACCCCGTCCTGCTGGACCCTCTCCACCTCTTGGAGGGCGGCCTTCTCCACCTGTTCGAGGGTGACGCCCGGCCTGAGGGAGGCATCGATCCCAAAGAGGTAGGGATCGCGCGTGAGCGTGAAGGAAGAGCCCGCGCCGCTGGTGAGGCCGCTATCCACCAGGCCTCGATAGAGCCGGGAGCTGCGGCCCATCCTGGTGCCGTGGGCCCCGAACATGCCCATAGGCTTGCCGCCCGACAGCACAGCGTCCAGCACCAGCATCGGGAACGCGTCCGGCTCCGAGGCAGCGACGGATCGATAGGCAATCTCCAGATACGGGACGCCGGCCGGGTAGCGGACAATCACCCTCCGCTCGCCCCGCTGGGGCGGCTCCACGGCGCGTACCGGTGGAACCTCCGGTCCGGCCGGAATCGACTCGAAGCGCTCCCTTATCTGCTCCAGAAGCGTCTGAGTGTCGAAGTCGCCCACGACCACGATGGTCGCGTTGTTGGGGGTGTAGTAGGTCCGGTAGTGGCCGAAGAGGTCATCCCGCGTCATGGTCTGCAGATCGGTCTTCCATCCGACGACGCTGTGACCGTACGGATGGGACTGAAACGCCGCGGCGCCGAGCTCCTCACCCAGGAGGAAGCCGGGCGAGTTCTCGGAGCCCTCTCGCTCGGAGATGATTACCGTGCGCTCGCTGGCCACTTCCTGGGGATCGAAGATCGAGTTGGCCATACGGTCGGACTCGATGGTGATCGGGAGATCGAGCCTGTGAGCAGGCAGGGTCTGGAAGTAGGCGGTGTAGTCGATCCAGGTGAACGCATTGAGGACGCCGCCGTTCGCGTTGACCAGGCGGAAGATCTCGCCCTTATCCAGGTTGGGAGTCCCCTTGAACATCATGTGTTCGACCCAGTGGGAGATGCCGGTCAGTCCGGGCACCTCGTTACGGCTCCCCACGCGGTACCACACCCAGAAGCTCGCGATGGGCACATGGTGGACTTCCCTGGTGATCACATTCAATCCGTTGGCGAGAACCGCGCGCCTCGTTTCGCTCACTTTGGTAGCTCCTTCCGCGTTCTTCTGCTTCGTCAAGCGTACTGCACCTTCCAGACCAACGAGTTCGTTTGACACCCGCCGGATGCATCCATACAATCCCGGCGTTCGAGCGTAGACTCCGGTACTTCGATGCGAGAGTCCGCGCGAATGAATTCGCCGGCTCCGCAGTCTCGCGAAACCCGCCTTCGCGGGTTAGGAAGTCCGCGCAGGCCGACTTTGCCACTGAGGTAGCCGGCGGTTTCAACCGCGCGGAGACTACCGGTTAGACCATCAAACGGCAGGTAGAAGGCAACCTTACGTGTCCGCCCAGGATACACAGCCCGCATCTACTACCATGATACTCCATCAGCGCCGAAGACTCGTAGGGCTCGTCGTCACGGGCGCCGTCGCGC
>JAJYKO010000029.1:0-6943 GCA_021788565.1 Chloroflexota bacterium | reverse complement strand
TTGCCATGGCAGGCGGATCGCATCGCGGCGGCTGCTTTCGTGTTCGTTTTCGCCCTTTCCGCGGCGAGGTGGTGGTGGTTCAGCGGTCGCGTCGCGGCACTCGCATCAGGCGGCAGGCAATGGCTGCTCGCCATGCTGTGGGGAGCGAACCCCCTCGCCGTCGCGACCCTACCCCTGGTCGTACTCCTCTACCTCTCGGACCAGGCGAACGCCATGTTCGAGCAGGCGGGCTGGCGGCCACAGGTCGGGCTGATGCTCCTCCTTCTCGCCGTCGCGACGATCGCGGTGCAGGCGGCCGCGCTGGAGTGGCTTCGGGGAAAAGGATCCGGCGCGTGGGGCGCGCTCGTCCGAACCCTCGCCGGTCGGGCCGACCTGGCCATGCTTTGCTTCATCGCGGTTCTGGGGGTGCTGCAGGCGGCCGCGGTTGTCTCACCGTTCGGGGATGACATCGGCCACTACACCGACGTCGCGGACGCCATTCTGAGTGGCCGTTCCTACCCCATCCACATTGTCAATCAGCAGTTGCAGGCCAGCGGCATGGGCGCCGCCTATCCTGCTCTCCCCGTTTTCCCGCTACTGCTGGCGCTATCGTTCTCTCTGTTCGGGCATACCACGGTGGGCGTGGCGATACCGTCGATCGTGGCGAGCGCGCTGTTTCCTTTTGCCCTCTACGCCGCATTTCGGAGCATCACCGGCAGCCGGCCCGTCTCGTACGCCGCCGCGGTGCTGATCTTCCTCTTCCCGATCTACCGGCTTCACGCCGTCGGCACGCCGGAGCCAGACACCGTCTTCGTCGATCTGCTGCTGGCGAGCGCGGCTCTCGCTGGAAAGGCCGCCCGAGGTTCCAGCTCTATCTGGGCAAGAGTTCAGAGCCGTCATTCCCGCGAAAGCGGGAACCCAGCGGGCCATGTGGATTCCCGCCTGCGCGGGAATGACGGTGCAGAGGGCGGCATTCGTCCTCCCGAAACTAAACTCTCGCGTATCTGGTGGCTCGCCATGGGCGTCGTGATGGGGCTCGCGACGCTGACCCGTCCGGAGGGCGTCCCCTACGCGGCCGTGATTTTCGGAGTCTTCTTCCTCGGGCGATGGCGGCAGACCGGCTACTGGTTGTCGGTCGCCGGCTTCGTCGCGACGCTCGTCCCCTTCATGGCGGTGTACTTCTCCGTGGCCGGGGCGCCGTGGCCGAGCACCTTTGGCGGGAGCCTCCTGAGCGTGCGGAACTTGTGGACCAACCTTGCGGCGCTGCAGTGGCCGGCCCTCGGCTGGTACGCCCAGGCCATCGGGGTCTCCAGCGACGCGCTGCAGTCGCTGGTGCTGCTGGTCTGTCTGATCACCGCACTTGGCACCCTGGCCCTCTGGAAGAGCAGCGGCGTGCTCGTCGCTATTCCTATCGCCGGCGCGGCCAACCTCGCGATGGCGTTCTTCGTGAGCCCAACGGTCCTGGGGTCCTACTCCCCAGTTGATGCACTCCGGCACCTTTCCTACGGCATGCCGTACGCCGCCGTGGGTACCGCTTATGCCGGGGCAGTCGCCGTTCGTTTCCTGGCACGGAACGCCCGGTGGCCCCGCCTCGTTCTGATCGCATGCGTGCTTCTCAGCACCGCATATCTCTACGACGAGGCCGAGCGGCTGGCCTTGCCGGAGCCGTACTTTGGGGGCCCCGCTACCCTCCTCTGGACGGATAGTGGCGTTCTGCTGACCGACCTGGTGGCGCATCCCGTGGAGTTTCCGTGGGCTGGGGATCCGAGGCCGTGGGAGACCGTGAGGGTGGAATTAGGCGCCCCGCTTGAGCCGGTCAGCCTCAATCGGGTGAACCGCTCGGAGCCGTATCACTGGTCGTCGCTGCTGGCGGCGCTTCTGGGGCTTGTCTGCGCCGCCGCGCCCGCCGCCGCAAAGATGGCTGGTGCGGAACTCACGCGGATCCAACCGTCTATCTCATCACGGTATCCGGCGTAATAGCGCACGGCGATCCGCACCTGTTCGAGAGTGAGTCCCGTTCTCTCTGCGGTGAGCCTGAGTCCCTCCTCGCCGCGGGCACCCACTCCCTCGAAGACCCGGACCACCTCCCAGAGGTCCGGGCCGCCGGCCAGATCAGGTTGCCGACCTGAGGGTCCAGATCGGAAGATGATCCCGGGATGGGCCTCCATTCTCAAGCCTTCGTCCAGCAGAGTCTTCGCGACCTGAGAGCGCGATTGCCCTGCCCGTGGGCTCTCTGCCTCCAGGCGCTCATAGGTATCGGACTCGAGTCGCAAGGACAGATGGCGACTGGGCACGGCCGCTCCGCGTCCCCTGGCCTCCCCAGTATACTGGAACGGCTGGGTGATGCTGTCGCTGCTGGCTATGGCGTCCCCGTACTCGTCGTAGCTGTAGGCCTCCACCACCGCCCCGTTCCGGTCGGTGAGGGCTCGCACCGAGCCGAGGCCGTCGGCGTGGTAGACCAGGGGGTTGCCGCTTGTATCCACCGCGAAGGCGAGGCCCCAGACGTACTTGTGGGTCCCGTCGTCCAGGATGACGGGCAGGCTCGCGTCCGCTATCTTCCTCAAATCTCCACGGACTGGGCCAAATGCCGTATACTCGCACTATGAACCAAGGTCAGACCGGAGGGCCGAGACGACAGACCGCGGCGCGGCCCGCGGCGATGGGGGAACGCTACCTGAGGCAGGCGCGTGCCGACATGGCTGCCGGCAAGGCCATGGTCGTGCATGGCACGTTCTTCGCGGCGGCTCACTTCAGCCACGAAGCGGCTGAGAAGGCCCTGAAGGCCGCGTGCTGGCATCTGCGAGCGGAGGAGCCTCCCTGGTCCCACGATCTGGCAGCCCTTGCGGAGCTGGCCGGAGAGAAACCAGAGCTGATCCCGGTAGCGGTTCAGACGGCCACCGACCTGCTGGATGCCATGTTCGAGCGAGTCCGGTACCCATCGGGTGACATGAGTGTGCCCATTCCTGCTGATCTGATCGGCGAGGCAGATGGACTGGCCGCCCTCGCCGCATCGGAAGAGGTGCTAACGTGGGTGGATCAACTGCTTCGACAGCCCCCGGGCAGAGCGCGGCGAGAGCGGAGATCCTAGAGCGGTTCGCGCAGCTGGTGCGTCGGCATTACCATGCCGACCTGTACCTGTTCGGCTCGCACTCCCGTGGGACGGCCGGCCCGCACAGCGACTACGACCTCGTCGCCGTGTCGGCGTTCTTCGCCGAGCAGCCAATCCTTCGCCGCGCGCTCGACCGCCGCAAGCTGTGGCGCGAGGCGGGAGGGTGGGGGATTCCGCTCGACCTGCACTGTCTCACACCTGAGGAATTCGCGGCCGAGACGGGCGGATTTGGATACTTGGGAGCGGCGAAGCGGCATAGGGAGTTGGTGAGGATAAAGCCTCGGGATGCGGCCTGAAGCGAGTCGCGTCGGCGCAATTGTCGCGCGCTGCTCCCCGACATATCGGAATGGCTGACTGATGCTGCCTGATGAGGCGATTACGTCCCCGTACTCGTCGTAGCTATATGCCTCCACCACCGCCCCGCCCCCGTCGGTGAGGGCCCTAACCGAGCCGAGGCCGTCGGCGTGGTAGACCAGGGGGCTGGCACCGGTATCCACCGCGTAGGCGAGGCCCAGGCCCCAGACGTACTTGTGGGTCCCGTCGTCCAGGAGGACAGGCAGAGAGAAAAGAGGGGCGTTCAAGGATGAAATTCGAACCGGGGTAGGGACGGCTTCGACTCCACAAAGAGTGCATCACTGCCTCCGCGAGCCGAGCTAGGCTTGGCGACTCAGACAGACGATGTAGTCCTACGCTCCGCTCCACTCCCGGAAGTCGCGGAAGGGGACGCTGGTGTGGCGTGTGGGGCCGAAGTCGGGGTTCTGGTTCTGGTTGAGCAGACTGATCAGGCTATCGCTCCTCAGCCTCATCCTGATGCCCGCGGCCTCCGCGGCTCGCAGCAGGAGCCAGGCCGCTCTCCAGGGGACGGGAACCAACAGCAGCTTCTTTCCTCGCCGCCGAGCGAGGGTTTGCATGATCTCCGGAAAGGTCATTCCCCTGTCACAGGCGGCGACGACCGGTTCCTCGGGCGGTTTCTCCGCGCAGGACAGCGCGAACACCAGCCTCGCCAGGTCCTCCTGGTGGGCCAGGTAGAGCTTCTGCTTGCCGCCACCGAAGACCGGCGCGACCATGGACAGGTGGACGAAGCTGTCGAGCGCCCCCACCATCCCCGCGGCCTGCTGCCCGTAGACCAGGCCCGGCCTGACCACCGCCACCTGATCCCCTCTGGCCGCGCGCTCCATCTCCAGCTTGGCCTTCCCGTACGTGGAGGCGCAGCCCTCGAAGGCGCTCATGGTGGAGATTAGGACGATCCGCTTCACGCCGGCCTTGCGTGCGGTCTCGAAGAGCCGGAGCGAGCCCTGGACGTTTGTGCGGTGAATTTCTTCCCAGCGAATTGCGCGGAAGTCATAGGCACAGTGGACGAGAACGTCGATGCCCCGCAGCCGCGCGGGGTCCATGCCCTTATCCAGAGAGAAGGGGATAACCGAGTCAGGATGCGGCTGCCCTCCACTCCGTTGTCGCACCAGGCTGTGCACGGTCCAGCCCTGTCTCGAGAAGTGTTCGCGTAGCTGCGATCCGACGTAGCCGTTCGCGCCGGTCACCCCTACCGTGCCTTCAGAGGTCATTGTGGGCCGATCCTATGCGATGCGCGTTTGCCATCGTGCTCAGGGTGATGGTGGTGGACGGGATCGTCGGGAACACGCTGGAGTCCACCAGATGGACCCGTTCGAATCCGCTCGGGCGTCCGAGAAGGTCGCTCTGGAACTCGCCGGGCCGTTCGGCCATGGGGAACGTGCCGCCGCTGTGGTAGCCGCGGCCCGGCAGGGCCATCTTCAGCATGAGTCCGATGGGCAGCGCACGCAGATAGCGGCGATTCTTCATCAGCTTTGCGATCACCCTACCGACGGCCTGCTTCGTAGCGGGCACTGCTCTCGCCTCGACCTTCAGCCTTGGCCGGTTTCCGTTCACCGGCGGGGCGAGGGCCACTGAGATGGCCGATGAGAGGCTGGAGTGGAGGTATCCCTGCACTATGAGCAGCCTGCCGACCAGTTGGGAAAGGGCGGGACGAGCGAGCCCTGCCAGCGGCCCGAGGAAGCCCCCGACGGCGGACGGCAGCAGGTCGTTGTACGAATACACCTGCAGGTGGATGGAACGCGAGCTTATTCGGCTGTCGCTGATCTCCAGGAACAGCTGCGCCAGCGTGTGCAGCCTCTCGCTTTCTACCCCGGTGGGCATTCCATACCGGAGAAGTGGAAACAGGTAGTACTGGCTATCCTTCATGGCGAGCGGGATATCGTAGGCTTCCATCGACCGAAGCAGGATGCTCGCGCTGGAGAGCACGCCGCAGGCGAGGTACACCCTCTCGGCCTCGAAGGTGAGGGCACCGTCGTCGGCCATAGAGGTAGCCGTGATCTGGACGCGACCTCCCCGCTCGGCGATCCTCTCCACCACGACTCCGTCGACGTACTGGAAATCGGGGTTTCGTCGCAGCCCTTCCAGCGTGGAGGCGGGATTGTAGATGGCGCCGTAGGGGCATCCGTACATGCAGAGACCACAGTAGGCGCACCCGGGACCCTCCTCGGATGCCTCGGCGCGGACGGCCAGGCGGGAGGAGCCGATCGTTATGCCGTCGGCCGCCAGCGCTTTCTGGTTGGCGAACAGGTCCTTCGCGAAGCCGGAAGCCTGGCGGCTGGGACGAAGCGGCTGGTAGCGCCTCGAATAAAGGGGGAGCACCGAGTCGATCGCGTCCCGGCTTCCGGCAATGGGCACGAAATCCAGCACCGCCTCGTAGTGCGGAGCCAGGGCCGAGATGGGGAGCGGCCAGTCGGCGATATCGTCGGCCCTGAACGGAAGCATCGAAGCCCCCCAGACGTTGCCGAGTCCGCCCGCAGCGAGAGATGGTGAGGCCGAGAACCCATCGATGTCCACCGGTAGGTAGGTGTCGACGCCCTGGTAGGGGAAGGCTGACCCGAACGCCACCTTCAGAGGGACCCCTTCCGGGGTGGCATCCATGTTCTCCTTGATCAGGGCCACAAGGTCGGGATCGAAGTCTTCCGGCTGGCTGCTCCCGAGGGTCTCGACGGCTCGTACCCTGTTCGCCTCCAGTCGGGTTCCTCCGTCGAGCATCACCACTCGCACGCCTTTGTCGAGCAGCGCGCGAGCGCACGCCACTCCGGCCGGTCCTGACCCGACTACGTAAGCTGTACTGACCATCTAGTCCCTGTCGCTCTTCAGCGGCTCGTCATCGCCGTGATAGCCGTACTTGTAGGCGTCGCCGAGAATGCTGAAGAAGAAGGCGTTGAGCATGGTCTGGATGCCCAGTGCGAGTAGCGTCGAGCCGAAGACCGCCTGCCGTGTCTGGCCAGATACGAAAAGCCCCTGCCGGTTTTGCATCCACTCCAGCAGCAGGTTGACGTCCATGACCAGTCCTATCAAGGCGACGATGAGGCCGATCAGTAGAACGCGCTCCAGGGTCAGGATCCGGAAGCCTTCGCGCAGGAACGGGTCTTCCTCCTGGAAGCGGTGCGTGATTGAGTAGATCTTTGCCTGGAAGTGGGTGCTCACCACCTGGTAGCCGACCAGCGTGAAGAGGCTGCCGATGATTGCCCAGTGGAAGTCCATCTGGAAGCCGAACGAGCGAAGCGGAGCGTCGGCGGGTGCCAGCAGCAGTTGGCTGAGCATCAGAAGCAGCCCGATGCCGAGGAGCCCGACGCCCGGGATAAGGAAGATGGCGCTCGGGCTGAACATCAGCATGAACTTGAGGTGGCGCCAGCCGTCCCGCCACGGTCTCAGGTGAGGAGGGCGGTCTCGTCGGTCGGGGTAGAAGGTGATAGGTATCTCGGTCATCCTGAGGCCCAGCTTGGCCGCCTTGATGATCATTTCGGAGGCGAACTCCATGCCAGGCGTCCTGAGCCTCAT
>JAJYKO010000884.1 GCA_021788565.1 Chloroflexota bacterium | reverse complement strand
TACCTACTACCTATATCCACCCTGTCTAACCTTATCTATCGTGCACATCCTGTCCCGGACGGATCCCTGCCCCCCGTTCCCTGACGCCTGACCGCTGCCTCCTATCGGAACGGCCAGAGGTTTATCTCCTGCGTCCAGGCTCGCTCGGACTGGCTCACGACGGCCACAATCGCCTGCGCGATGTCCTCAGGCTGCAGCAGTTTGACGCCCTGCCGCTCACCGGGCTGCCACCCACCGAAACTTGTGTCGATGCTTCCAGGGACCAGGGTCGTCACCTTGATTCCCCAATCCATCAGCTCCGCGGCGAGCGACTCCGCGAATCCGATCACAGCGAACTTGGAGGCGGAATAGGCGGCGATATTGGCATAGCCCTGCTTGCCGGCGCCCGAGGAGATGTTGATGATGTGCCCCCTTCTCTGCTTCTTCATCGCCTCGATGAAAGCCCGCGAGCAGAGAAAAGGTCCGGTGACGTTGACAGCCTGGACGCGGTTCCAGTCCTCCAACTTGGTGGACTCCACCGGCCCGCGGAGCATTATGCCCGCGTTGTTCACGAGCACGTCTGCGGTCCCGAATACTGAAAGGACCCGCCCTGCCATTCGAGCCACCTCGGCCTCGTCGGTGATGTCGGACGGGGCGGTGAGCGCCTCCCCACCCAACGATTCGATCTCACGCGCCACCTCCTCGAGCTCCCCCTCCGTCCTTGCGACGAGGGCGACCCTGGCCCCATGGCGCGCGAATTCTAGAGCTATGACCCGGCCCGCGCCCCGTCCGGCGCCTGTGACCACCACGACTCGACCCTTGATCTCCACTATTACTACCTCCTGACCCGGTTGTGGGGGGGAATGGGCACTTCTTGACAGCTGACGGCTGATATCTCTTTACGATATAATACAGTAGCTGGGATGAATTTCCCCACGATCTGCACAGGAGGAGATATATGTCCAAGCCTTCCCGCGGGGCGTACGCGGCCGGCAAGAAGAAAGCAAAGAAGCGGACAGAGCCGCGGCCGATCGTCGAGATGGTTCCGTCCATCACGCCGAGGGAATCTGTGCAGGCGCAGGAGAGCGACAACGGGAGCCCCGTGGCTACCGCTCCGGTGGTGCAGTTCCGCCCCAGGCCGAGAGATGCTGCACCGTCCCGCCCGACCCAGGGCAGGGTACAGACCTCGGCCGCGGCAAAATTCGCGCAGCAGGTAGTGGACTACAGCTACGTTTACACCGACCTCAGGATCATCGGCACGCTGGTTGTGTCGCTGCTGGTCCTGCTGATTGTGCTCTCCTTCGTGATCCGCTGAAGCCCCGACACGCACCTTTCACGGGCTCAGGAGACGGCTTGGGGGCGTATCTCGCGACACGCCCCCAAGCGATCAGGTGATGGCGATACCCCCCTCGCCGCTTCCAGGTCTCCGGACTCTTACGCCGCGAAGGCTGACACCCGGCCGGGTCCGCCGAGGTCTCCCGCTGTCCTCTTTCTGCGCCCCGCCTTCTGCGGGCGCGGCCCCGTCACCATCCGCTCCACCAGGTTCAGCAGGTCCTGCACGTGGAACGGCTTGCGGAGATGGAGGACGTTCTGCTGCGCGAGTTCTGACTCGGACGCCGCCAGGTTCTCGTAGTACGCTGAGCAGATGAGAACCGGAAGATCGCGAGTCCGAGCGCTGTATCTAAGAGCTCTGAGTAGATCCAGCCCGTCCATGCCCGGCATCATCAAATCGATGATGGCGGCATCCGGCGGATGCTTGACGGCGACCTTGAGAGCCATCGGCGCCGAGTCGAAAGTCTCCACGGAGTACCCCTCGCTCTCCAGAATCACGCGTAGCAGCTCAAGAATTGATGGGTCATCATCCACAACAGCAATTTGATAGGCCAACTTAGAACTCCCGATAAATGCACTGGTCGCGCTTGTACCATGTAGTTAGCAGGACTCATGCCAACGGTTGAAAGGTCGACGACAATGGGAAGAATGCCCGTGAGGTCACGGTCGAGCGGCTCCGTGGTGTGCTGGCCGACCTGGCAAAGGAGAGAGGCAGAAAGGACATCCAGGTGGTAACGGGAGATGCGGAAAACCCCCTGAGGTTCGGCACGGCGTGGCTCATAGCCTGCCCAGGCTGACGGGCGATGAACTCACCGAAATTTATGCCGCGCTCACGAGGTCGTTTTTCGCTGCCTTCGCAGACAGAGAAGCGATTGCCGACGGATTGAATCCTTTGACAATCAGCCATACCGCAAGAACCATTTCTTGTACGGCGAGCGGGACTGCCAACAACACAAGCGAGCCTGAAGGTCCTGAAGGTCTGTCGCCGAACGCGATCGACAGAGCCATCGAGAACAGCAACGCGAGCCCGGCCAGACCCCAGGCGGACAGCCACCGAGGGATGAGCCTCGATCGGTACATCACGTAGTAGTACATAGCTGCACCCAGGCAGAAGGAGATAGCCGCAAACACGAAGCCTGCCCAACTACGCACCGCGAGAAGCAGGGTGCCCAGCACTTGAAGGGTTGGGGCAGCCTGAGACCCCGCGCTTGCATACTCCTGACCCAGTGACAACAGGGACAGTAAGCCGAGCGCACCCACGATGTAGAACACCGCCTCAACCAACCTGAAACCAACCGCCCCCAGAGCTAGCCCTTCATCGTGTTTCCGCAAGACGGGGTACAGCGCAATCGCGATGCCGGCACTCCCGGCAGCGGCGACAAACGTAAGAAGCGCTCCCAGCACGACCAGGTTCTTGTTTGCGGCAATCTGTACGAGGTAGTCCGGGGCACCCACGACGGGCCCTGTAAGGCCACTACCCAGTACGGATGCAGCGGTCGCGATGATGAACAAGACTCCCGCGATGATCGCTGTTCTTCTGTTCGTATTCATCTCTTCTCTACCTGTTGTTGAGCTTGGCGATGTCCGGTTCACTCGTTTCAGTTCGTTTGCACCGACAGTGAAGGGATTGCGGATGGGCTGAACCCCCTGGCGATGAGCCAGACCGCCATGACCATCTCCTGAAGGGCCATCGGGAGCAACAGGGGCACCAGGTTCGCGCTGAACACGGCGATCAGGTACAGGATACCCGCGACGATCCCCCAGCCAGAGATCCAGCGCGGAATGAGTCTCGCCTGATACAGCACGTAGTAGAACATAAGGGCGCCGAAACTGAACACGATCTCCCCGATCGCCATGATCGGATCCTGTGCTTTGACTAACAGAGTCCCGAGACCCGAGAACTGGGAAGCAACCGAGGCCGCGGCGTCCGCGTGCTGCCGGGCGACCACGACCAGAAGAAGCAAGCAAGTCGCCACCCCAACAGAGGTTGCCGTCTCCAGCGCCCCTCGGAAGACGACGTACCCGATGGCCAGTGCCTCGTTCTGCCT
>JAJYKO010000883.1 GCA_021788565.1 Chloroflexota bacterium | reverse complement strand
GGCAGCAGTTTCGGATTCATCAGCAGACGGCGGTAACGGCGGTACTCCTCCGAGTTCCAAATCTCCTCGATCGGCTGCTCCAACAGGTTGCCGAAGGGTTTCCTTATCACTCCGCAGTGGTGGACATTCCCCAGGTGGTCCAGCCGGAAGGTCGGGGTGTCGGTGACGAGTTTGGCGCACACCAAATGCATCTTCTGAGGAGCCGTGCCGTCGTAGTACTCTCGCAGCTTTCGTCCCCACACATCCGGACTGAACACCGGCAGGACACCCAGCTTACGTCCCTCCGCCTTCAGCCGTTCGGTCGCCGCGACCAACTCCTCGAAGCTGTACTCGAAGTCCTCCCGCACGTTGGTGCAGATCTCGTAGTCGGTCGGCCCCCAGCCCATCTCCCGCCCGAGGATCTCCCCGGTCTTCTGGACGTCGGCCTCCGAGTAGGCCTCTTCGAAGATGTAGTGGACGAAGGGAACGCCCAACTCCTTGCACAGGTGGAGGATGGACGTCAGATCGTCCAGGTTGTCTTTCAGGATCACCGCGTTGACGCTAACGACGAAGTAGGGGCGCACCCCCTTGATCGCCTTGACGGTGCGGGCGAAGGCGTATGGGCGGCCGCGGATCGTGTTATGGACTTTCTCCGAGCCGTCGATTGAGAAGCCGATCCAGTCGACGTTGTCGTAGCCCCGAAGCTTCTGAATCCCCTTCTCATCCAGCAAAGTGCCGTTGGTCATGAGGCTTACCTGGACCCGCCGCTTATGTAAGTAGTCCAGAACCTCATATATGTCCTTGCGCATGAAGATCTCGCTGCCGATCAGCTTCGTGTCCGCCACGTTGACCCTATCGTAAGCGGCGAGAACTTGCTGGGTAGATAGCTCCTTCACTCCAACCTCGTCCTCTCGGAAGTCGGCCTGGTAGCACATCTTGCAGCCGAGGTTGCAGCGGAGGGTGGGCTCGTGCCCAATAGAGAAAGGCGCTCCTGGCTTCAGGATCGGGTCCTCTCCCTGAAGCTCGCGGTAGCGGGCCGCGAGGGCACCCTGACGTTTCCTGAACTGGTAGTCCGCGTACGGCTGATAGACCAGCCCCGCGAGGAGCGGGTTTCTGGTGATCGTTCTCTTGGCCCATTGACTGATAGGCGACACTTGCTATTCTCCCTTGCCGGCGGCAGTATCCACGATGCCAGCCGTTCACGTCAAGGAGACATCACCGCCTCACCCTCTCCTTAACACTGAACCGTGCTCTCCTTACTCGTCCCTGAAACCGCTCGTGACGCCGCCCAGGAGTGCGAAGAACGCCCCGAAGAACAACACCAGGGCCGAGGCGACCTCGTACTGGCTTCCTCTATTCACCCTGATCGTCGAATAGGGCTCGAAGAATCGCCTGACGTTGTCCAGGTGGTGTACCAGATAGCCGCGGTCGAAAGCCGGGTCAAAGATGAGGACTCCACTCTGATTGCGAGCGAAGGCGATTTGCGGCAGCTGATATGGGTGGGCAACCATGTCCTGGAGGCTCACCCACACGTCGGAGGTCAGCAGTTGTGTCGATCCGCTGCCGTAGGTTCCTGAAGGGTGAGACAGGATGTCAAGCTGGTAGAAGGAGACGGCGAGTAACAGTACAGCCGCCGCGCAGGCGACGAGGGTTCGTATGGAGCCGCCTGATCTCCAGCGAACCCGCGCCTTCAGGGTGAGCCGGCTGAGCAGGTACAGCACGGGCAGCAGCAGGAACGGCAAGGTGTAGGACACGTGGCGGAAGAAATCGAACCAGAGGTGAATGCCGCTCACCGTCTGGTCCACAGTGAAGACCACGACGAGGTTAGCGACACCGGCGACGGGCAGGATGGCAAGCTGCCATCGCTCCCTCGCGAGCCAGATGGAGCCCGCAACTATCCCAGCAGTGAGCACTGCCAACAGCACTTCCAGCTGCGGAACGGAGAGATTAAGCGCGTTGGCATACCACCTCATGGTGTTCCGCTGCAGCCAGTAAAGGTTCACACTGATGTTCTTGAGCCCGATGGTAGTTCCGGCGTTGTCCGGCCACAGGAAGCCGAATGTGGAGTGCATGAGCGCTACGAACGGCAGGACCATGCACAGGAAAACGGCCGCCGCCAGGTAGGGGCCCCTGGTCTGGAGGGTCGGCAGCAGAACCAGCCCCATGAACGCTAGGAAGAAGATGCCCTCCGGACGTGTTAGCGTGATAGCCCCCCCGAGGAAGCCAAAGAGCAGCCATCGCGGCCAAGAGTTCTGAGTTCTGGGTTCTGAGTTCTGAGTGAAGTCCTGAGTCTTACGTTCCGATGACCGATGACCGATTACCGATGACTGATAGCTGATAGCCGATCGCTGCCGGCTGATGACCGACTCGAAGGCGATGCCAGTGGCTACCAGCAGCGCCAGGAAGACCGCGTCCGGGACAGGGGCGTTGAGGGTATAAAGGCGGAAGAAGGGCTGCGTGATTAATGCGCAGCTACCTGCAAACGAGATGACCCGACTGATGCCAGCGCGCCGGTAGAATACGTAGAGCAGGACGGGCATCGCCATGTTGGCCAGAAGACTCGGCAACTCGGCGCCAAAGGTGTTGTGGCCTGCCAGGGCGAAGGCAGGAAGCAGGAGGAGCGAGAAGCCCGGGAGATCTATGCAGTATGGGGGCTCCCCGATCTTTACGTAGATTGGTAGATTGACAATAGCCGGATATCCCGACCAGGAGCGAATGGCATCGGCGACCGTCCAGTAGCGGGTGAAGTCATCGCCTATTACCCACAGATACGACGCGCCCTGGAACAGACCCAGCAGCACGAGGGACAGGGGAATTGCCCATTTCCCGGATGCCTCGATAGCTCTGGGAATGCTCACTTCAGGATGGTCCAAGCGAAATAAGATCGTCCTCTGGGCAACCGCGGTCACAAGTACAGCCAACAGCACGATCAGCGGCGCGGTAGGCTGCAGGAAGTTGATGACCTGGTGGTTGAGCCAGTCCGACGCATAGATAGCGGCGCTGCCGGCCAGCGACAGCATCATGAGCGGACCGTGGATGGCTATCACGGTCGGGCTCAGGTTGTCGGTGTGATTCTGCCTTCTCGACAGCCCGAGTGTGAATGTAACCAACCACGCCAGGAGCACGATGAACAGTGCGGCAAAGGCAGCGGTCCAACCCAGGCTGGGGTGCAGTGGGTCCGTGCGTCCCAGCAACGCCAGGCACGTGATCGCCGCGACCGATGCCGCGGTAATAGCGTTCCAAGCAACTGGCAAAAGCAGGCGTCGCCTGTTGATTATCGGGCGTGTGGCAGCGCGTTCTGAAGCAGTCAGCAATCTATCTCCTCAGTCTGGCAGGGGTTCTTACCGCCGAGACACAGAGAACACTGAGATTCATCTGGATGTGTC
>JAJYKO010000882.1 GCA_021788565.1 Chloroflexota bacterium | reverse complement strand
CTCGCCGTCGACGGCCTCCTTTTCCGCCAGCCCGGGCGTGGCACCTTTGTCCGCCGAAGTCGAATCGAGCAGGAGCTGGCGAGTCTGACCGGTTTCTCCGAAGAAATGCTCTCCCGCGGCCTCACCCCGAGCACCAGACTGATCTCCACGGCGATGATGGAGCCCACTGCACAAGTCGCGGCCTGGCTTCGGATGGCGCCTGGCCAGAAAGTCTTACAGATGGTGCGACTTCGGCTTGCAGATGGCGAGCCGATGGCAGTCGACGTGAACTGTATACCGCCTGACCTCGGGGAGAAGCTGCTGAAGGACAATCTGGAGGAGGCTCTCTACACCCTTTTCGAGGAGAAGTACGGGGTCGAGCTGGACTGGAGCGACGAGGCGATCGAGGCGAGGCTTCCGGACGAGTCCACGGCGCGGCTGCTTGCAATCAGGAAGGGGATGCCCATCCTCTTCATGGAGCGAGTCACGTACAGCGTGGACGGCCGCCCCGTCGAGGTAGCTCAGACCTCCTATCGGGCCGATCGTTATTCGTATCGAGTGCGCCTCAAACGGAAGCCAAGGACGGCTTCTTATTCTGGATCGCCTCCCGGCGTCGGTGCCGGAGCTCCATGACGAATAGGAGGAACTGCCAACATGCTTGTCCCAATGGCGGAACTACTGCAGGACGCCCAGCAGCATAGGTATGCGGTGGGGATGTTCGACGCCCCAAACCTTGAGAGCGCGGAAGGGGTGCTGGAAGCAGCGGTAGACAACCATTCGCCTGTCATCCTTGCCATCGCTGAGGCGTTCTTTAAGGACGTTCGCTTCGAGACCCTCGTCCACGCAATGCGCGAGGAGGCTCTCCCGCTCAAGGTGCCCGTCGCCATCATCCTGGACCACGGGCGAAGTTATGAGAGCTGCATTAGAGCTATTCGGGCGGGAGTTACCTCAGTTATGTTTGATGGATCCTCCCTTCCGTACGACGAAAACGTTCGTATCACCCGTGATATGGTGAAGGCTGCCAAGGCGGTGGGGGTATCCACCGAGGCCGAGATCGGCCACGTTGGGCAAGGGGCTGAGTACGAGAAGACAGAGGAAGCGCTGACCAATCCCGAGGAAGCGGTGAACTTTGTAGCCGAAACTGGAGTTGAGGCTCTGGCGGTCGCGGTTGGCACCGCGCACGGGCAGTACAAGGGGGAACCGACGATCCACTACGAACTGCTTTCGCGCATCCACGACGCCGTGAAACTTCCGTTGGTTCTCCATGGGGGCTCCTCTACTGGAGACGAGAGACTTCGGCAGTCCATCCAGCACGGCGTAGCCAAGGTGAACATATATACCGACATGTCGGCTGAAGCGATTGTGCGGATGAAGAAGCTGCTAAAGGAGAAGCCTGAGACGGTGAGGATCAACCCCATCATCCAGCTGACTCATTCCGCTTTCAGGGACATCGCTAGCCACTACATCCGGCTCTTCGGCTCGGCGGACCGAGCGTAGTGAACTTTGGCGGCCTCAGGGGTGTCTCCCGCGAGTGGAGTTGTGCGCCAGATGAAGTGAACTGGCTTCAGAGAGGAGGTGTGGACTACCGGCTCGAGTCTACGTCGGACTAGGCGTTAAGGTCATCACGCAGGGATCAGGAGGTTTTATTAGATGAGTCGCCGTTTCCTTGCTTTTCTGGTGTCCTTGGTTCTAGCTTTCGCACTCCTGGCAGGATGCTCTCAGTCTGCGCCAGCACCAACCACGGCGCCGGCCACCCGGCCTCCTGCCGCAAGCGCCCCTACCAGCGCATCTGGGCCTGCTCAGCAGGCCACAACCCCCGCTGCCTCGTCCGCTGCCACGCCAGCGGCTACATCCGCTGCCGCTCAGAGCCAATTCAACTGGAAGCAGTTTTCCGGTCAGAAGATCGTGCTTCTCGTGGAGCAGCATCCTTGGACCACCGCGATTCAACCCCTCATCTCGCAGTTCGAGACACTCACGGGCATTCAGGTAGAGACACAGGTTTTTACTGAGCAACAGCAGAGACAGAAGTCTCAGATTGCGCTCCAGGCCAAGAGTCCTGAGTTCGATGTCTTCATGTCGCTAAAGTCGTTCGAGGGGTGGAAGTACGCACGGGCCGGCTACTATGAGCCGCTTGAGCCCTATCTCAACAACCCTCAACTGACTCCTTCGGACTTCGACTCGAAGGACTTCCTGGCCGGCGCCTTTAATGGAGAGAAGATCGACGGCAAGCTGTACGGCCTTCCGATCATCGTTGAAGGCCCGGTCATCTTCTACCGTTCGGACCTGTTCAAGCAGTACAATATCGCTCCGCCAAAGACCATGGCCGACATTGAGACTGCTGCCGCGGCGATTAAGAAAGATAGCAACGGTTCCATCTACGGAGTCACCCTCCGAGGACTCCCGCAAGCGGTAGCCTATACATTCGGCCCGTTCTACCACAATGAGGGCCTACAGTGGCTTACGTCCGACAACAAGCCGCAGCTTAGCGATCCCAAGGGCGTCGCGGCGCTCGACTACTACGGGAAGCTGGCGCGCGAGTACGGCCCGCCCGGCGTCGTCCAGTACTCTTTCTACCAGTCGTCCTCCCTCTTCGCCTCCGGCAAGGTGGGAATGGAGATTGAATCCTCCAACGAACTATCTACCATCATCGACCCGAAGAGCTCACAGGTTGTGGGAAAGGTGGACGTGATCCCATTCCCGCCTGGCCCGGGTGGAGACCACCCCACTGAATTGCAGTGGGGGATCTCCATGAACGCGTTCTCTCAGCACAAGGATGCCGCCTGGCTGTTCATGGTCTGGGCCACCTCCAAGCAGATGGAAGCGGATCTCGCGTTGAAGGGAATAGCGAGCCCTCGTGCATCTTCGTGGGAGACGAGCCAGTTCAAGGCGTCTCTTACCGACCAGCTTCGAAAAGACTGGGCAGCCGCGGTGCAGCACACTGTAGCCGTCGGCAATGCTGAGGTCGGTCCACCGGCCGTCGATGAGCCGCAGGTTCGGCAGATTATCGGCGACATGGTAGACTCGGTGATCCTTGGTCAATCCACTGCCGCGGATGCCGCGAAGAAGGCCGACGCGGCACTAGCGCCGCTGGTGAAGTGACGGGCAGCGCGACATGTCGACACCGCCCGTATCAGAGCCGGTGATATCGAGTCAGGATGGCAGGAGCCCCGCGCCCAGGCGGGGCTCCTCGCCACGGTCCCGCCCGCCAGGCGGCCGGCGGGACCGAATAGCACCCTGGCTGATGATGATGCCCGCGACCGTCTTCACGGTGGCCATGATCGGCTTCCCGCTCGCCTACGCGATCTTCATGGGTGCAACGAATTTCACCCTGGGAAGCGTTCAGTCACCAGTGTTCGTGGGGCTGGGTAACTTGCAGCAGGCAGCCA
>JAJYKO010000881.1 GCA_021788565.1 Chloroflexota bacterium | reverse complement strand
GTCGCCGATTTGATCCTGTAGGGGCCGGCGGCCCTGCCGGCCCGCACCTGCAGGCCAGCACCATCGCCAGAGAGGAGTAGATGTTGCCACTGCCGACCCGGCGATTCCTGGGCTTGGCGCTGCTCGCGGCGCCGCTGCTCGCGGCCGCTGGGCTCGAGCCGTGGATGATATACGTGGTGGCTCTCTATCTGGTGGCCCTCGCGGCGCTGCTGGTACTGGATTTCCGTCTCGCGCCGTCCACCTCGGACTTCCGAGTGGAGCGACGGCACGAGGAGCGCCTCTCTCTGGGAGAAGCGAATCCCGTTGACCTGGTCGTGCGCTGGCGGCGCGCGTCGGGCGGAGCGCCGCTTCGGTTGTGGGCTAGGGATGAGACGCCCGCGGGGATAACCACGGACAGGCATCTGCTGGAAGGAAGTATCTCCCCAGGCGGCGAGTGGATTGGGCACTACCAGCTTCGGCCCGTCCGACGTGGCGACTACCGATTTGGGGATGCGCACCTGCGGGTGGAGACTCCCCTCGGGCTGTTGATCCGGCAGCAGCGTCACCCATTGGCGGCATCCGTTCGAGTGTACCCTAACCTTCGTGCGGTGCGGCGCTACGAGCTGTTGGCTCGGCGTGGGCGACTGCAGGAGACTGGACTGAGGCACGCTCGCCTCTTCGGCGCCGGCACAGAGTTCGAGCGTCTGCGCGATTACCAGCCAGACGACGACTTCCGGCGCATAGCCTGGAAAGCGACCGCCCGCCGCCGGCAGCCCGTCACCGTGGAATACGAGACGGAGCGCAGCCAGAACCTCATCCTGCTCCTGGATACGGGCCGCCTGATGGGAACACCTATCGGGCCGATGCAGAAGCTGGACTACGCGGTGAATGCGGCGCTGATGCTAGCCTACATGGCGGCGCAGATGGAGGACAGGGTTGGCCTGCTCGCCTTTTCCGATCGGGTGGATCTCTTCGTGCCCCCTCGTCGCGGGCGGAGGCAGTTCCACCTACTGCTAGAGAGTCTCTACAAGGTGAACAGCCAGTCCGTGGAATCCGACACTGCCGCGGCGCTGGCTTTCCTGGCATCGCATCAGCAGAGACGCTCGCTCATGGTGCTTTTCACGGACATCGAGGAGTCGACGGAAGCGGCTGCCCTGGTGGGTCCGATGGGTGTACTGTCGCGCCGCCACCTGCCGCTGTGTGTCACCATCGCTGACCCAGACCTGAACCGTCTCGCCGCCGAGTTGCCAGCCAACTCGAGGGAGGGCTACGAGAAGGTGGTGGCGCAGCGACTTCTGGATGAGCGCCGTATTATCCTTGAGCAGATGGAGCGATACGGCGTGCTATCGCTGGATGTACCGGCTGAGGAACTCACCGTCGCCGTCGTGAACCGCTACCTTGAGATCAAAGCGAGGACTCGACTGTAGGCTTCCGTCATGGCGGTCCCGGTCCTCGTAGGGCGGGGCGCTCTGCCCCGCCGCCGGGCGGTGGTTGTAGTCGGGTGGCGGGGCACAGGGCCCCGCCCTACAGGGGAAACCGCTTGATCGGTCGCAGCAGGTAGATATACAGGAGGACCGTGGACGTGACACCGATGGCAAGCTTGACGGCGACCGGCAAAGTGCTTGGCGAGACGAAGCCTTCCAGCGTTCCTGCTATCATCAGGAGGGGTGCGCAGCCGAAAATGAGCCTGATTGACCTATGAGCTGCTTGGGCCAGAGCCGCTGGGCGCGATAGTAGCCCCGGGGATAGGATCGAATGGCCGAGGCGGAGGCCGGCGCCACCGGTTATGAATACAACGGTCAGCTCAATACCGCCATGAGCCGCGACAAAGCCGGTCATCGCATCCCCTAGACCATGAGTCGCCGCCATGCCGGCGACGGCGCCGAGGATGAGCCCGTTGTCCATCAGGACGTACACAGTGCCGAGCCCGAGCAGCGCTCCGCCGGCGAAGGCCATGAAGGCCACCTGGATGTTGTTTGTCATAATCGTGGAGGCGGCGAAGCTTCGCTCCGCGCCCGCGATCTGCATCCAGTTCTGACCGCGTTCCACGCTGTCGATGAAGTCGGGAGGGAGTGGCATCACCCGCCCCACGAGGGGATTGATCAGGACAGCCAGATAGGAGGCCACAAACGGGACGGTGAAGAGGAGAAAGGCCAGGGCCGTGTAGGGGCCGGCCTCCTGGAATGCCTGGGGGAAACCCTGGGTGAAGAAGACCCTCATTTCCGCCCAGCCCGCCGGCTCGCGACGGTACACGACTGGGTGCGCCCGTCCGGCCAGCTGCTCCAGATAGCGAGCGACCCTATCATGCGGGAAGTCCCGACGTGCGACGGCCAAGTCGGAGGCAACCCTTCGGTAACCGCGGCCAAGCTCCTCGAGCTCGGTCGCGGACAACCGGTGGCCCCTCCGTCCCCGCGCCTGGCCCAGGAGCGCTTCCAGCCGCTCCCAGCCGGCTCGTCTGCTAGCTATGAACTGTTCGATCATCAGGAGGTGATCCCATGGGTTCACACGAACCCGATGATGGCGATCATTATCTCGTCGATACGCCAGAACGGGTCGACCTGGAGTATGATCTTTCCAGCCTCGGATCTCGGCTGCTCGCGGCTATCGTAGATACGGCTCTGCTGGCCGTATTGTACATCCTGGTCGCGATTCTCGGATCGATGGGGTTGTCTGAGGTCGCGAGGATCGTGAGTGGCGCGATTGAATGGCTCGGACTGAAGCTGGAGCAGACCACTTTTGTCTACGCGGGGCTCGCCGTGGTCGCGCTCCTGACCTTCAGCATCTTCTGGGGATACTACCTGTTCTTCGAGCTGGTGTGGAACGGTCAATCCCCCGGGAAGCGCTGGGTCGGGTTGCGGGTCATCAAGGAGGGCGGGTACCCGCTGGGCTTCACGGAATCCGCCGTTCGAAACCTGGTGCGCCTGGTGGACTTCCTGCCCCTGTTCTACGGTATTGGCGCCGTCGCCATCTTCATCGACCGCCGATCCCGCCGCCTGGGGGATCTGGCGGCCGGCACCCTCGTGGTCAAGGAGCGGCGAGAGCTGAGTCTGAAAACCCTCGGCTTCGTGGCTGTGCCCGAGCGGGATTCCGCGACAGCCGGCGCCCCCGAGCTGGATGTGGGCGAGGAGGCGTTGCCGAGCCTCTATCGACTGACTCCGAACGACCAGACGGTGCTGCGAGAATACCTTCTCAGGCGGGCATCCCTCACCGCGGCTGCCGAGGCACGGCTTGCGTCCCAGCTGGCGGTTGCCTTCGCGCGAAAGCTGGAATACGATCTCTCCGGCGAGCCCCCCGAGCGCTTCCTGCGACGCCTGGCCCGCCAACTCGGCCTAGGGTAGCAAGATGATACACTACTCATGTGATGACAACTGCTCAGGAGCATAATC
>JAJYKO010000880.1 GCA_021788565.1 Chloroflexota bacterium | reverse complement strand
CGGCTTCGTCTCCGGGCTGTACGCCGCCTTCCGCGAGCTGGACGCCCACCTCGTGGAGGTGAATCCCCTGGTGGTCACCGCGGCTGGCAGGCTTTACGCCGCGGACGCCAAGGTAATCCTGGACGACGACGCGGCCTTTCGCCAGCCGTTCTTCCAGAGCAGACCGCGGGAGGTCGACCTCTCCCCCCTGGAGAGAGAGGGGAAAGAGAAGAAGGTAAGCTACGTCGACCTGGATGGGGAAGTCGCGATAATGGGCAACGGTGCAGGACTGGTGATGAGCCTGCTGGATCTGGTGCGTCACTACGGCGCGACCCCTGCCAATTTCCTGGACACAGGTGGAGGGGCCAGCAGGACCAAGGCGCGAGACGCCCTCTCACTGGTGATCAAGAAGGCGGAGACCGACCCGAGGGTGAAGTCGATCCTGCTGGCCTTCAGCCTCTCCATATCCCTTCCAGAGGATGCAGCAGGAGGGGTGCTGGACGCCCTGGCCGAGAGGAAGCCGCGAGTGCCAATCTTCGCCGTGGTCCACGGCACCAGGGCAGAGCTGGGCGAGCAGATGCTGCGCTCCGCCGGCATCTCCGTCTTTCCGAGCATCGACGAGGCCACCAAGGCGGCGGCCCGAGCCTAAGCAGGACTGAGATACGAGGACTGAGGACTGAGTGGGGAGTACTCTTCTTCCTCACCTACTTCCCTATCGCCTTACTCGGTCCTCAGGGACCATGTAGCCGCAGGCTTTAGCCTGCGCGTGGCCCATGATATTCGACCCCGACACGAGAGAACTGATGACGTTGGTTCGCGAGAAGCTCCACAGGCTGCCAAAGCCCTGCTACCGGGGCGAGGTCACTGTCTCCTTTACGGTGGCAATGAATAAGCGGGTACAAGTGTTCGCGGATCCCGTGGTCGTTGAGCAATTCCTTCGCATACTCTCGCGCACCGTCGAACGTCATGATTGCATAATTCCAGCTTACTGTTTCATGCCGGATCACCTTCACGTTATCTTGCACGGACAGAGTCCAGACGCCGATCTTTGGAAAGCAATGGTCAACTTCAAGCAGAGTAGCGGCTTCTGGCTGTGCAAGAATTCCTCGGGTGCTTCGTGGCAGAAGGATTTCCACGACCACGTCATTCGCCCAGGAGACGATCTCACGGCTCACGTTCGTTACGTCCTCGACAATCCGTGCAGGCGGGGACTTGTGGTCGATTGGCATAAATACTCTTTCAGCGGCTCTGTAGGTTGCTCGTTGGACGACGTATTAGCAACAGGACGCGGAGGCTAAAGCCTGCGGCTACAACTACGAGGCATCTTCCGGAACTTGGAGGCAAGCGTGTCCATCCTAGTTGACAGGAACACGACAGTCCTGGTACAGGGTGCAACGGGGCGATTTGGGCAGATCCAGACCAAGCTCATGCTGGACTACGGCACCAACATCGTCGCCGGGGTGACCCCAGGCAAGGGCGGCCAGGAGGTACTGGGTATCCCCATCTACGACACTATCGCGGAGGCAATGCTGGACCACCGCGTCGACGCGTCGGTGATCTATGTTCCGGCCCCGTACACCCTGGACGCGGCTCTGGAGGCCATAGACGGGGAGATCCCCCTGGTGGTGGTGATCACCGAGGGCGTGCCCGTCCACGACGGGATGCAGATCCGCGCGCTGGCCAAACAGAAAGGCGTGTGGGTGATCGGCCCCAACTGCCCGGGTATCATCGCTCCCGGCCAAACGAGCCTCGGGATGTACCCTCCTTCCTGCGCCACCCCGGGTCCGGTGGGCGTGGCCTCCCGCAGCGGCACCCTCTGCTTCGAGGTGACCAAGCTTATGGGCGAGGCCGGCATCGGCCAGACCTCCAACGTGGGAATCGGGGGAGACCCGGTGATCGGCAACAACTTCGTGGAGTATCTGAGGCTGTTCGAGGAGGACCCCGAGACGAAGGCGGTGGTTATGATCGGCGAGCTGGGCGGCACTCAGGAAGAGGATGCGGCCGGGTTCATAGCGGAGATGAGCAAGCCCGTGATCGCCTTCATCAGCGGGAAGAGCGCACCCCCCGAAAAGCGGATGGGCCACGCGGGCGCCATATCCTCAGACGGCTCCGGACAGGCCGGAGACAAGGTGAAGGCGTTGGAGTCAGCGGGCGCGAGAATTGCCGACACCCTAACCGACATCGTGCGCCTCACGGCGGAAGCACTCAAGTAATTCTGAGTTCTGAGTGCTCTGGACCTCCAAGAACTCAGAACCCAGCACTCGACCTAAACCAAAGCCAAGGTGAAACCCGCGGGGTCTCTGGGGATCAAGGCACGTCAGTACAGGGCCACGAGCCAAAGACCCCGCGGGTTTGGTCGCCGCTTCACTTTAGGAGGACGCGCATGGGCCTAATCCCCTTCAACGGGAAATCCCCGAAGATCGCCGACGACGTGTTCATCGCCGAAGGTGCCAAGGTGATTGGCGACGTTACCATAGGGTCGGGCAGTAGTATTTGGTATAACGTTGTCATTCGGGCCGACCTGGCCAGCGTCACCATCGGACGCAACACCAACATCCAGGACAACACCACAATCCACGTCGACCGGGGAAAGCCGGTGGTGATCGAGGACGATGTATCGGTAGGTCACGGTGCCGTGGTCCACGGCTGCACCGTCCAGAAGCTTGCGCTGGTGGGGATCCACGCGATTATCCTGAGTGGGGCGACCATCGGCGAAGGAGCTATCATCGGCGCAGGGGCTGTGGTTGGCGAGGGAAAGAGCATTCCACCTCGTAGCCTCGCCGTGGGCGTGCCTGCCCGGATTATCCGCGCGGTGACCGACGAGGACCTCGCCACTAGCGCCGGTCGTGCCCAGCGCTACTCCCTGCTGGCCCAGGAGCACCGGCGTGCGGGACAGGGTGACGGGGAGAGTGGGTGAGGGGGAGACGCGGAGAAAGGGGGACGAGGTGGAGGGGGGAGGGCGAATGCCCTTCGGGCCTTGGCGCTGCGCTCGCTACCGCCAAGTCCTGCTAAGCCGCCCGATCCTTCTTCCGCGTGGCGGCTCGCCAGGACGTGAGGCGAGCGAGCACGGGACGCGAGCGGGCGCAGCGTCCCGCTTACGCGCCCTCCCCTCTCCGCGTCTCGCCGGCCCCTAGCTCGCTATCTCCTCCAGCCGTCGGCCCTTCGTTTCCTCACCCAGCAGCGCTACGTTGATGGCCCCGACGAGCAGAACGGCCGCGAACATCAGGAAGATCGACTCGTAACCGATCCCCCAGCCCTTCAGCATCTGGCCCACCGCCAGGGGGGCTAGCACGCCGCCAAACCGACCAAACGCGGTGGCCCAGCCAGCCCCGCTAGCTCTGGCCCTGGTAGGGTACATCTCCGGGGTGTAAGTGTAGACCACGCCCCAG
>JAJYKO010000879.1 GCA_021788565.1 Chloroflexota bacterium | reverse complement strand
CGGGCTCTTATACTCCACGTACGGCCAGGGCAGCGTGCTCGGGCCGCTCCACGTGAGCTTTCCGCCCACGTCACCCACGGTCGGGGCAGGATCGACCTTAACGACGGTCGCGCCGGCCGGCAGCACGATGGTCAGCGTAGAGTCTTTGGTCAGCTTCATGCCGTTGGCGGCCCTGAAGTCCACCACCCACACGCCGGTCCGCTGCTGGGCGAAGTCTGCCCATCGAAAGCCATACACCTGCGCACCGAAATCAGACTTACGCTCGAAGCTACTCGCAAAGCCGGATAGCGCCATCTGCCGTCCAGTCTTGTCCGAGATATTCTTCAGCGAATCCTCGACGCCTTTGCGGAAAGCCTCCGTATCGGGCTGGCCCAGCCTAGCAACCATGCCGTCGAAGTTCTTTTCCGTTTCGGGATCGGTGAAATAGCTCTTGTTGACCATTTCCACCGAGGCATTTCCCTGTGCGTCGAGCGTGTAGGTAACGTCCGTGCCGAGCCGAGCCGCGCTCATCTTGCCGCGAAAGTCGAAGGCGGCGAAGGCTCCGATGACGATGAGGACACCGAAGACAGTGAACAAGATCTTTGCCATGAAGCATCACTTTCCAGCGGCGAGCGTCGTAGCCCGCCGTCGCAACTAGCCGCCGATTATACACCGTTCGGCAGCGAGACGCGGGCCCCAGGGCGAGGCCCGCGTCTCATGAGGCCAGTACCCACCAGCACGCCATCACCGAGCCGTCGGTGACCGTCATGCTGAGCGCAGCGAAGCATCTCTCCTTGGCCATATGGAGATCCTTCGCTCACGCACAGGATGACAAACTCATCGCATGCTCGTTGAGAGAATACCAGGCGCAGGACAATACTCCCCCTACGCCTTGCCCCACATGGACGCGTAGATTATCCACCCACAGAGGACGAGGTAGCCCACCGCCGCGACGTATGCCATGAAATCCACAGCGTTCCTCCTCTAGAACTTCAGGCCGAAGTAGCCGCCCAGGTTGAAGATACCCACATAGCCGGCTACCACGATAGTCAGGATGGTCAGCGCCCATAGCGGGAGGCTGCTCCCATTGCGGAAGTAGCCCAGTTTGCTGCTCCCCGCCCAGTAGGCCAGGACAAGGCCGACCACACCGAAGAAGCTCGCGTTCATCATTGAGGTGATGGTCTTCAGGAAGATCGGGTCGATCCTTGCCAGCACGATGGCTCCGGCAATGACCGCATTCAAGATGTAGACCAACTTGAAATGGACGTTGTTGCTCTGGACCGGCTTGCCCAGGAAGTACTCGACAGTCACGTAGGCGCCGATCATCCCATTGCCCAACGCGGATGAGAGCGCAGCCGCGAGCACGCCCAGGCTGAAGATCGGGATGGCCCAGGAACCAGCCACGGGCTCGATCAGGATGGCGAAATCCTCGGGCTTGCGGGGAATAATCCCGTATGGGTAGATCACCTGGTTGATCACGCCAAGCAGCGCGAATGCTACCAACACTGCCCCGAAGGAACCGAGCAAAGCGTTGGACCTCGCGAAGCTGAGGAACCTCGCCTTGCCCTTCAGGTCGGCAGGGAGATCCCCACGCTCCATCAGGGTGTAGGCGAAGAGGAGCACCGCGGCACCGTTGATGTTGGTGCCGGCGATCGCCTGGAAGTTATTGGCGAAGCCACCGGCCGGATCGGCCGCGGGGATCAGCCCTCTGGCAGCATCAGCCAGGTTGACGCCGGTCGCGAATGCGGCGGCGAAGAAGCTGGCCACGATCGCCACCAGCATCAGGCTCATCGCCTTGTCGATGATCCCATAGTTGCCGACTGACACCAGCACCATACACACAACAGCCACCAGGGCCGCCGCGACCTCGTAATTGAGGCCCGGGAACATGCCGGTGATGGCCCAGGCAGAGGCGGAGAACTGGGACGTCACGTTCCCAACGCCGTAGTAAACGCCGAACAACCCGATGAACAGTGCCAGGAACCAGCCTATCTTCGGGATGGACCGGAACATGGACACGCCGGCCTTGCCCGTGACGATATAGTAGCGGGCCACGACGTCCAGGCAGAACCAGGCCGTCGCGCAGGTGACCCAGTAGGCCCACCAGTAGCCAAAGCCGAACATGCCCCCGACCGTGCCGCCAGTCGCGATGTCGCCGGAGCCGATGAAGGTGGCGGCGACGAAGGCGCCTGGTCCCAGGTCTTTGATACGAGTCTTGAAGCTCGTGCCCTCTTGCAGCGACCAGGGCTTGATCCCTGTTTCTGTCACGCTAATGGTAGCCATCGCTCACCCTCCTTTCTACTGCTCTTCGCCGGCGAGAATGTTGAACTTCTTGTTCACGAACCCCTTGAAGTAGACGAACCAGAAGATCAGCATGGCGACCGATATACCGTAGATCCCGTACACGATTGTAGAGGTCTGAGCCACGAAGACGGTGCCGGTGCGGACGTCGAAGGTCCACGGTATAACCTTGGAGGCACCATTCACCGTCAGGGTGATGTTCGAGGTGTACATTCCGAGTGGAGCATTGTCTTTCGGTGTAATGTAAGTGAAGGCGATGTACTGGCTCTCGCCCGGCTTGAGGTCCTTCAGGGTCTTCTTAACCCCATCCTTGGGGGCCGCGTTCGGCTTCTTGGTGCCGTAGGTAAACTGGCTGTCTTTCCCGTCCGGGAACATCAAGAGGCCGTCCACGGTAACCGGCTTGGTTCCGGTGTTCTCCATTTTGATAATCACATGGGCGTTCGTGGCTTGCCACACGACGCTGGGAGCGTACATCGTCACCTGGACATCGCCCACCTTCTCGACAATGCCCGAGGCGAACGCCGTCGGAACAAGAACCATGGACATGGCCAGGACCATGGCCGCGAGGAGCCAACTCCTTCTGTTGACCAGCTTTCCCAGTAACATAGTTCCCCCCTTCTTCAGTGCGTCTGGAACGTAAGGACTGGACGCTGATGGTACAGCTACCTCTTCTTCGGCTGGACCTCCTTTCCGGCGAGTAGGGCGCCC
The DNA here is from genome assembly GCA_021788565.1 of Chloroflexota bacterium. Next base: position 380 of record JAJYKO010000879.1, on the reverse strand, counting down.
CGAAGGCCGCTGCGCAGCGAAACCAACCAGGGCACAGGTGCGCAATCCCGGGCTCGAGTGGAAGAGTGTGCTACTTGACCAATTCGCCCGTGGTCACAGAAACAGGAAGAGAGAAGGGGCCAGCCCTTCCACGCCTTTCGAGGACGATTATTGGGGCAGTTGTGGGCTTAGTCAACGATTATGCAAATACTGTTTGCACGCGAAGATCACGGCAGCAGTCCGGCCTGCGAGCTGAGGTGCCAGTAGACTGAGTACACGGCGACGTGGTCCAGGTTCGCGCTCGCCCCAGTCCGCGTCATCTTTTCCACGAAGCGTTTCTCCTCAGGGGAACCGGTGACAAAGACGAAAGCGGGGTCAGGAGCCACCGATACTTCGTATGC
>JAJYKO010000878.1 GCA_021788565.1 Chloroflexota bacterium | reverse complement strand
AACGGGCGCGTATCCCACTTCGAAGAACCAGAGCGCCCATTCCGTCGTCATCAGCGCCGTCGGTGCTAGCAGAGGCTTCACAGTGGCCAACGAGCTAAACCAGCTTAAGAAACTCCGGATTACCGCCGACTACGAACTCATGCCTACCAAGCCCGGAGAGCAGGACTGGACAAAGAACTGGGCGCGGGCCCAATGGCTAGTAGGACGACTTCTCCCAGTGCTCAGCTCTATGTAGTAGGTCCGGGGCATGCAGCGATTGCCGAGGACTACCTTTCCAGGCAGATCCCAAAATTGTCTGTAATCCGCTGTGGAGTTCTGAGGCCCGCTTGACGGAGTACGCGAAATCCAGCATGCTCTCTATCAGAAGCAGTAAGCGGAGGCCGAGGCGTGATAGCAAGGGAAGAGCTACATGAGTTGGTGGACCGGCTCGCGGATAAGGACGTGCCGGCGGCGCAGAGCTACCTCCGCTATCTGGCGGAGCTGGCCAGGGACCCGCTCCTCAGGGCGTTGGCGGAGGCGCCGATAGACGACGAGGAGGAGACTGATGAGGAGCGGATTGCCGTGCAGGAGGGCAAAGACGAGATAGCCCGCGGCGAGTATAGGTCGTGGGATGAGGTGAACGCCGAACTGCTGGCCCGCGAGTCTGAGAAGGAAGAGCGCTAGATGCCGTGGCGTCTGATCGTCACCAGAGGCGCAGAGAAGACCTCAACGATATCGACGCTGTCGCGACCAATGCCGAAGTGAAGCAGCGATTTGACTTGCCGACGATCCTTCCCTTCCCCCCACTCTTCTCGGTCCCCACGTTGGCTCAACTGCTTTCACGGTTCGGACCTCGTCTGCCGGGCCTTTCCACGAAGGCCTAAGACGTGTGTGGGGGCCGGTGTTCTAGCTTGGCAGGGTGTGACAGGTTTCTATGGGCGTTTTGGCTCGCGGCGGCGCAACCGGCACCTGGTGCTCCACCTACCAGGCGGGCTTGCATAGCAAACTTGTCGCACCCATCGGGATAGCGAGCTTGATTCTCGGCGCGATTGGTGCGACCCTGGCCTTCGCTGCACCAATTCTCGCCATTGTCCAGCTGGCCGTCCGCTCACACCAGCGGAAGTAAGGGGCATTTACGTTTCGCGTGTGATAGTTAGGAAGACCGAGCGTAGTCTGCTGAATCTTCCTGCGGCCGAAGGCCCGCCGAGGTGGGGACTCGGCGGGCCTTTCGGTGTCCATCCTGGTCTCGAGTACACTCTTCCCAGCCTGTGGTCCGCCCGCAGCCGGCGCACTTGATGTTCCGGGTCAGTTCCGCGGGTGTGCCGTCCGCCAGGAGAGGGCCAACCAGGGTGGACGCTCCACGCCGCAGTTGCTCCGGCACATCCTCCCCGGGAGGCTGGATGCTGTAGTAGTAGCCCGTCTCTCCGTTGCACGGGTCGTGTCCAGCCGCGTACACGAACGGATGAAGCTTCATTCTGTCCTCCACGGCTAGCGCCCTGAATGACTCTCCCTTGTTGATGCTCACCTTTCCCGTATCGGAGACGTTGGCCTTAGCTTGGGAGAGTCGCCTAATGTGAGAGACCGAGCAAGACGCCGAGCAACGTGGCAATTAGACTAACGGTTGCCACCGTGAAGGTTGCCACAACCCAAGTTTGGGAATTGTTAATAACGTTCCAACCAGCCTCAGTCAGACGGTACACGGGAGCAGATCCTGTGAACAGATTCCCCCTTGGTAGAGAACCGTCCGGCGCGAGCTTGCCGGTAGGGATCGCATTGGGCTCGGCTACAACCCAACCACGTAGGTAGGCTGTGCGAAGAACAGCGGCGATGTCAGGATCATCTTCTTCATTGACAGCCCGTTCGACTACCCATAGGTTGCCGGGCTGGAGAATGAGCGCAACACGCTGCTTGGCGAGCCGAGCAAGGGTTGATTTGATCAGGCGTTCCCGTTTCCAATCCTCGAACATGTGGTGACTCCAGTGTGGAAAATCGAGGGAACTGCGTCATTGTACGCCACGAACCGATCGTGCGTCGTTCAGGGTGGCTTCGAAGTTCTCTGTACAAGGATCGCCACTCAGTAGTACCCTGATGCTGTCCTGTCTCCGGCCCATCACGATAGGAGGTGCTATATGCCCCCAAGGGTCAAGCGTCCCCACGGCCCCAACGGCCCCGTCATTGTTGGCAACTCGGTGGGTTCTTCACTTTCGGATGCCATGGCCAAGCACAAGCCGGCCGTAGCTTCGGAGGAAGGTAAGTGGACTCGCCTCGAAGCCGAGGCACTCTGGAAGCAGCGGTGGAAGAACGTCTACGACCTCTGGAATGGCGAGCACTGGAATGAGCACAGGTCGGAACTGTCTGAGTACAGGTGGAAGAAGCTCCGGCGGGCGGTGAGAGCCGGTGAGGCCATCCTTGACACAGATGAGGAAACCGAGGACAACTTGATCCGCCTGGAGCAGCTGAGAGACGAGATATTGGCCCTAATCCACCCGGACTGAACCGGTGATGAACATCGGTGAACTGCGACGACGCCGACGGTCAACGGCCGCCACGCTTGAAAGAGCCCGTGGGGCCTTGGTCTTTGGTCACGGATAGATGCAACCCGCGACCTTCCCCCGGCCATGCGCCCCGGCGTCCGCCGTCCGGTGGTGGATCGGAAGGCCCTCGAACGGCGCAACCAGCCCCAGACTGCCCTCTCGGCCTTCGGCCCCGGCTTGCCTTCCCTGCTGTACTGGCGCCCTCTGACCCGCCAATCATCCCGATGGAAAGCCAGAATAGGCTGAGACAAGTTTTGTGCAGGCCCGCCTGGCAAGCGGAGCCCTGAATGCCGGTCATACCGCAGCAAGCCACAACTCCCATGGAAACTGTCGCACCCGCTTGACGGCACTGGGATAGGGTGTCGACGACCGCCTGATATAATGCGGCCACGCGCCGCGGCATTCGCTCGCAGGGGGCCCCGGACGGCAATAGTGTTCCCCGAAAACTGTTTTGACAACGGGTAACGCTGTAGCTGTAGCTGGCTTCCTGTGCACACGAGGGAGGGAAGAGGGATGGACTTTCAGCTCACCGCCGAGCAACAGGCGATCGTGAAACTGGCCGGCGAGATCGGCAGGAATGAGTTTGCCCCAAAGGCGGACCGCTGGGACAGAAATCACGAGTATCCCTACGAAAACGTGGAGATAATGCGCAAGGCCGGCTTCTTGGGAATGACGATACCTGAGAGGTTTGGTGGGCTGGGAGCGCCGCTAATTGACGTTCTCCTGGTTATCGAGCAAGTCGCCAAGTACTGTGGTGTCAGTGCCCGGATCGTCGTCGAAACAAATATGGGCGCCCTGGGTTGCATCATGGCATACGGCACCGATGAGCAAAGAGCCCTGGTCGCCGGGAGGATCCTGGA
>JAJYKO010000877.1 GCA_021788565.1 Chloroflexota bacterium | reverse complement strand
TGTTGAGATGTTGCGGCTTGTGAGGCCGGCGCGGACGACGGCGGCGCAGCCTGCGAGCCGCATCCAGTTAGGAGCAATATGAAGGCTGCGGAGCAGAGCGCTAGCAGTTGAAGCCGATAGGTGAAGTACATGACCTTTCCCCCTTATTGGGACGAGTGAAGACACGTAAGCGGGTGAGGAGCATACCATATTCGCGGGGCCCGAGCAGTTCAGTTCCGCGCTCGGGCCCCGACTGATGATCTACAGCGTGGATGTCAGCTTTAGCTGTTCTTACCTTTGCCCTAATTCGTGTCGGGCGTCTCGACGGCGATGCCTCGGGCGGTGGGGGCGCCGCTCGTGGTGAAGGCAACGATAGTGACCAGATCACCCGTCGCAGGCGGGTTTTTCCCTTCAATCTTGGTGCTGGAAGTCACCGTGAAGGTCACGTCCAGGCCTGTGCGGCGATCCTTGATCGTGATGCTGCCGTTGGTGGTGCCATTGGCAGCCGTGTAGGACTCTACCGTTCCCACGGAGTGCTCAACGGAAGCCTGGCTAGGGATCACGTGGACGATCTTGGCAACAAGGTACACTATCGTCTTATCGGAGCTGTCGGTAACTACTCGGGTGCCGTTGACATTCACGTGATCGCCAATCTTCAGGTCACTGAAGGTCGTAGTGTTCTTGCCACTGGAGAACCGCGTGTTCTTGGTGACCACCACGGTGATGGTGTCCTGATTGGTCTGGAGAACGAAGGAGTCAGTGCAGAGGGTTGGGGCGCCGCTCGGGCAACTTGTAGCCAAGCTTGATACCGTGCCCGCCGCGCCGTGTCGCTTGTCGAAGCCGGGCGCCTTGCCCTGGTTCTTGTTCTTGTCCGGACCGTTACCCTGGGCCTGTCCATTATCCTGAGCGTGGCCATGCTGCTCGTTCTGATCGCTGTTTTGGGCCTGGCTGTTGTCTTGGCCCTGGCCGTGGTCCTGTGTCTGATCCTGGTTTTGCGCCTGACTCTGGTTCTGAGCCTGCCCGTTACCCTGGCCGTGGTCCTTCCCCTGCTCAACCCCCGGGCCGTGACCCTGGTTCCCCGGCGCCGCGGGCGCAGCCAGCGCCATCCCACCAGTCAACAAGAGCATCATGACCATAGATATCGCGACGATCGCTGTTTTCATTTGGCACCTCCTTCCGTGCTACTGACAAAAACGACAATTTCTGACAGATGTTACAGCTTCTTCATTAATTCAGTCACTTCGGAGGAGATTCTGCTGCTCGCGGCGTAGCGGGACACGGGTATTGGCCGTGCCACGTCCCATCTTTCGGCGAAGCCGCGCGAGGCGGTGCTCCAACTCGCGTCGCTCCTGCTCCACCTGCCATCCGCTTCCCCTGGCAGTACGCAGCTCCACCGCCGCCAGCGCCTGGAGGGTGAGCCTCTCTGCCTCCTGGTACTCTCGCGTGACGTGCTCGTGGTATTTGGCGAGCTCCACGTAGGCGAAGGTGGTATAGGCATGACCGCCTGATACCAGCGCACGCCAGATGGCGGCCGCGTCCTGCCGCTGGCGCAGCCTCTTGTAGAGGGTGCCGAGCCGGACCAAAGCCTTCCCTCGCAATTCTCCTCGTGGCGCCAGCGCCACGGCCCGATCGTAGCACTGGGCAGCACGTTCCCACAGCCCTAACCCCTCGAAAGTCGCCCCCAGGGAGAAGAGGTCCTGACAGTACTCCCATTCCGGGTTGAACGGATCGACGTGCTGCCGTGCCAGGCGGGCGAGAAGGGTCGCCATGGAGAGGATGTCCAGCCGGTTGTGCTCGAACACGCGCACGAGCGCTCGAGGATCCCGGCTGCGCAGGTAGTCGAAGTAGAGGGAAGGGATCATCCAGCCCGGCACATCGTCTTCCCGCTCCACGCCCAGGACCTCCGATTCCAGGTTCGAGAGGGCACAGCTCTCGAGCCGCTCCTTCCAGAGGCGGCGCGCGGGGAAGAGCAGATCCAGATGCAGGGCGCCGTGCAGGGGAAACTGGCGGCGAGACATCAGGAAGCGGGTCTCCAGCAGCGGCAGGTCGAAAACGCGGCCGTTGAAAGTCACGACGGCGTTGAAGGGCTCCAGCAGCTCCGCCAGGGCGTGGAGCAGCGCCTCCTCGGCGCCATAGTCCTCCATGAAGAGTTGCCTAACCACGAAGCGAGGTCCGTCGAAGTGCCCCAGCCCCACGAGGAAGGCGTAGGTGCCGGTGCCGCCGGCCAGCCCGGTGGTCTCGGTGTCCAGGAAGACGGTGCGGGTCAGGTCCAGGTCGGCCATGTCGGGCGAGCGGCCGAGCCACGGCAGCGCCTCCCGATCGATCTCCGGTGTCTCATCCAGCCGAAGGGAGCCGTGGGGGTGGCCCGCGGGGTGGCTGCGCTCCGCCACGAAGCAGTCGCCGTGTGGAGTGCAGATGCGCCTGCCCTCCACAAGCTCGTCGATAGGTGGGAAGCGCAGCGGAGCCGGCGGCTCCTCGGTGAGGCGGCTGGTCTGGTAGCCCAGGCGTGCGAGGCGCGCGCGCAGGTCGGTCATAGGTGGAGTAGTGCGGGTAGGGCAAGGCTCCCGCCGGGCCGCTTCGGCATGGTCCGTCCGGTAGGTCCTGACACTCCGCGCTTGGCCTCGCCCGACGCTAAAGCGATCGGGCTGAGCGAGCAAAGCCCACTAAAGGGGCTGCTGAGATGAGTGCTGCTCAATTACGGTGTCCTTTGGCGACCTTTCTTCGGCAGCCGTCCTTTCGAGAGCAGGAACAATCGTGCCGTTCTGATGGTGCTGCCGCTGGTCTTTCACGTACTGAGTCATCTTTTCCAGCAGCCTACCGTCGAAAGACAGGACGCCGTACTCGGACTGCCAGCCAAACGGGCGAGGCAATGACAACTGATGATTCAGGAAATGCGAGCTCCCGCCCTTTAGATTCCGGACGAACTCAGACAACGTGATCGTTGGGGGCACGGAGGCAACGACGTGAATATGGTCTTGCGTTCCTCCAACAGCATGAACGGCAGCACCTAACTGTCTGGCCTTGGCTGCGACAGCGTTGTACAACGAGTCTCTGGCTTCAATACTGATGGAGAGTTCACGGTTCTTCGTAGCCCAGACGATATGGTAGAACAGCCGCCAGTAGGTCATGAATGCACCTCCAGAAGCCCATTCTCCCGTCTGCGCTCTCGTTCCAGCCCCTTTAGTGGGCTTTGTTTTCTCAGCCCGATCGCTTTAGCGTCGGGCGAGGCTAGTCCGCTTCCCCTACCCTATACCCCTTAGCATCCGCCTGGTTGCCGTCTTGGCGTCCTCGCCCACCTCGAGCAGGGGGCCCACGCAGGAGGGACAGCCCCGTTCGCAGCCGCAGCCCTCCACCAGCCGCCTCGCTTCGTCAAGGAGGGTGGTATGCATGCGGTAC
>JAJYKO010000876.1 GCA_021788565.1 Chloroflexota bacterium | reverse complement strand
CGAGCCCTGGTGCCAAATCCAGACCATAGGAGGTGTGACCAATCAGTACCACGGCCGGCTTTCTTTCCCGGATTATCGGCGCCAGTACCTGCTGGAAGTCATCCGAGTTGAAGACCGCCAGCCGCGGGTCCTCTATCACTTCGACGAGGTCAGCCCTGGAAGAGAGAGGCCCAACCATCGCCGACACCCCATCGCCCAGGAGCAGGGCGGTCAGTTTCCACCCAGCGCGCTCGGCCAGGTCGCGGCCTTTGCCCAGCATCTCGAAGGTGACGTCTCGGATCTCGCCTTCGCGGTGCTCAACCACTACGAGGATCTCATCCATCATCGTAGCCACCCCTTGCCGGCGAAGAGGCCGACCAGCTGGTCCACCACAGCGTCGGTCGGACCCTCCAGCATCTCGCCTTTCTCGCTCGCCTCCGGGAGTAAAAGCTCCTCTAGCTCGACCCGGGAACCGGCCACTCCTACCTCGTTCGGAGAGAGCCCCAGCTCGGCCAGGCTCAGCACCGAAATCTCCTTTCGAGCTGCGCGTCTGATGCCGGCTATGGGCACGTAGCGCGGCTCGTTGATGCCCGTCTGAACGGTCACCAGCGCCGGCAGCCTGAGCTCCACCTTCTCCTCCAGGCCGGCCTCCAGCTCTCGGCGCACCCGGGCGATGCCACCACCAACCTCCATCCCAACTGCCTGAGTTGCGTGGGGGATTCCGAGCAGCTGAGCGACGTTCCCGCCGATCTGTCCATCCCCGTCGTCACTCGCCATCATGCCGGCAAGAACCAGGTCGAAGCTCAGCTTTTTCAGAGCCGCTGCCAGCGCCACCGAAGTCGTGTAAGCATCTCCGCCGGCCAAAGCAGGGTCGTCGATGCGGATGGCGTTGTCGGCTCCGAGCGCGATGCAGTGACGAAGCACCTCCTCCGACTCCTCCGTGCCGAGCGTTACCGCGGTCACGCTGCCACCGTGCTCCTCCTTGAGGAGAACCGCCTCCTCCATGGCGAAGTTGTCCCACTCGTTGATGTCGAAAGCCAGGTCGTCGGTCCTGATGCCCTTGCCGGTCCGGTCGATGGCTATCTCCGCCTCCGCCGTGTCGGGAACCCGCTTCACGAGAACCACTATCTCCACACAACGCCTCCCCACTACCTGAGTCTGACGTGTCGGACCCGTCGGACCTGTCCGAAAGCTTACCCTAGAGCACTTCTGCCACCAGCTCCACCACGTCCTTGACCTCGATCGTGTCGCCGAGACCCGCCACCTTCATCCCGTCGGTAAGATTGCTCATGCAATACGGGCACGCAGTCGCCAGCACGTCTGCCTTCACTACGGCGGCGTCCCTGGCACGCAGCTCCGATATCCGGTGCTCCGTCTCAGACTCGAGCCACATCCTTCCGCCACCACCACCGCAGCAGAAGCTGTCGCGTCCAGCCCGCGGCAACTCCACGAGCTCCACCCCGGGTATGGCCCGCAGCACTCGCCTCGGGGCGTCGTAGACCCCGTTGTGGCGGCCAAGGTAGCAGGGGTCGTGGTAGGCGACGCGCTTCTCGATCCGACCTGTGAAGCGGAGCGCTCCGCTCTCCACCAGATCGGCCAGCAGCATGGTGTGGTGCTGCACTCGGAGGTCCGGGGCATCGTCCAGCTTCAGCTTGCCCTTTAGCCTCGGATAGTCGTTCTTGAATGCGTGGAAGCTGTGGGGTGAGGTCGTGACGATGCTAGAGACGCCGAACTCCTGGAAGGTCGTGTAGTTATCCTCGACCAGTGTCTCGAAGAGCCCGTCCTCGCCGAGCCGTCGCAACTCCTCCCCGTGGTAGGGCTCGGCCTTGCCGAGGATGGCGAAGTCCACCTTCGCCGCCTTCAGCACCCGAGAGAGCGCCGTCGCCACCTCCTGGTTGCGCGTGTCGCCCGACGCCAGATTGTTCGTATAGAGGCAGAGTGGTGCAGTGTCGCCGGCCGAATAGTCCTTGACCTCCAGCTGCTGCTCCCAGGCGAAGTGCCTGGCGCCCCTCGGCTCCCACGGATTGCCGTGCCTGCTGGCGTTGTTCAGCATGTCTCGGATGCTGCGCGGCACCTGCCGTCCGCTCTCCACCATCACCGCCCTACTGTCCCGGGCAATGTCCGCCGCGCTGATCCCAACCGGACATCGGTCGAAGCAGGCGATGCAGTTGGTGCAGTACCACGCCCCGCCCGCGATGGCCGCCTCCTCGACGGTGGCGGGGCTGTGAACGTCCCTCCACCTGGCATGGTCCACGGCATACTCACGGTGAGCGTAGCCCTTCATCTGCAACACCAACTCGCGGGGAGAGAGCGGCTCGTCCGCGGCATAGGACGGACAGGCCACCTCGCAGCGATTACAGCGAGTGCAGGCGTCCATCGACACTAACTCCGTGGTGTCGAACGCTCCCGTGAGCTGCTCGCGCTCCTCCACGGTCAGCACTCCAGCGGGCGCCGAGGTCAGGTAGAGGTTCGTGGCGTCGCCAAACATGTGGAACAGCTTGGAGTAGGGTATGTATGCGATCAGCCCCAGTGCCGCGAGGGCATGCACCCACCACACGACGTGGTGCGCGCTCTGAGTCGCGGCCCTATTCCCGTCGATGGCCATGCCGACCAGGTCGCCCACCGGCGACCACTCCATGCCGATGTGGGAGATGGACCAGAGCCGCAGCCCCTCCACCAGGAACCCCGTGACCGCGATTGTGAGAAGCAGAACCAGATAGAGGGGATCGTCCCACCGGGTGTGCACGTTGTTTGCCCTGAGAACGAACCGCCTGTAGGCAAGGATCAATACTCCGGCAATAAAAAAGGCGCCGGAAATATCCAGCGCCAGGGAATAGACCAGGTAAATAATCCCATAGAGAAAGCCGTATATATCGTGGTGTATGGTGAGGAGTACCGTGCCTATGAACAGAAAGATCCAACCCCAGGACATGAAAAAGTGAGCGAGACCCCCTAGCGGATCCCCTCGGAATATCTGTCTACCGAGCAGGCCGTCGAGAACCGCCCGCCTGACACTGTCGCCGGTGTTGCGCTCACGCTGCTCGCCCCAGGTCGAACGCCAGACGGCCACGATTCGAACGATGCCGGCGAAGAAGATGAGTGAGGCCACCGCCGACAGTCCATAGAACAGCGTCTGCTGAAAGACGTCGATGTTCCAGAACACTTCCCTCGTTATCATTCAGCACCACCCCGGCGCTCGGGATTGTCCGCCTCGGACGCACCCTCGGTGTGTAACGGCCGGCGGGGCACAGGGCCCCGCCCCGCAGAATTGGCGTCGATTTCGGAATCGTGGGGTTCGGCGTCATTGTCGGAATCGTAGGGCAGGGCGCTCTGCCCTGCCATCTGATCCGCAGACGCGCGGCGGGGCACAGGGCCCCGCCCTACGGACGGTGCGCCGCC
>JAJYKO010000875.1 GCA_021788565.1 Chloroflexota bacterium | reverse complement strand
CGCCCCATTCTCGGCCATGCAAGCCGCGATGTGGGCGTGGTGATGCTGGACTGGCACCAGGGGAAGATCCTCTCGTGCGGCTCTTTCCCACGCATATCGCGTGGACAGGTACTCCGGATGCAGGTCGTGGGCGATGGCGGACACCTTCAGCCGGAAGAGCCGTGAGTAGTGTTCGACGGAAGCCTCGAACGACTCCAGCGTCTCAAGGTTCTCCAGATCGCCGATGTGCTGGCTCAGGAAGGCATAGTTGCCCTTGGTGATGCAGAAGCTGTTCTTGAGATGGGCGCCGCAGGCCAGAAGGTCCCTCATGTCGAAATCGAGCCTGACGGGGAAAGGCGCGTATCCTCGGGATCTCCGTAGGATCGCCTCTTTTCCCATGAAGAGCCGTGTAACCGAGTCGTCGCAGCGGACCTGGATGTCCCGGTTGTGCAGCAGGAACGCATCAGCCAGGGAGCTGAGCCTGTCCAGCGCTTCCCGGTTTCCAGTTGCGATCGGCTCCTCGCTCAGGTTTCCGCTGGTCATCACGAGGGCCAGGTATCGGGGGTCGGGGGATGGGGGATAGGGGTCAGGGATCGGAGGACGCGGGTCGATCCCCAGCTCCCCGTCCCCAGCCCCCTCTCCCCTGTCCCCTGATCCCTGTTCGAACAGCAGGTAGTGCAGCGGCGTGTAGGGCAACATCACTCCCAGGAAGCGATTGTTCGGAGCCACGAGTGCGGAGATAGGTGTGTGCTCCTTGCGGCGCAGCAGCACGATGGGCCGCTGCGGCGACTCGAGCAACTGCCGCTCCTCGTCGCTCAGGTAACAGTAGGTCGCCACCGCGTCCGCGTTGGGCGACATGACCGCGAACGGCTTGTCGGAGCGCCGCTTGCGCCGTCGAAGCTCCGCCAGTGTCTCGTCGTTCGCCGCGTCGCACGCCAGATGAAAGCCTCCCATGCCCTTCACGGCGAGGATGCTGCCATCGGCGAGCAGGCGCCGAGCCTCAGCGATGGCTTCGCCCGCTTCCAGCCGCGGGACGTCGGGGCTCTGTTCTCCCCTTGTCAGCCACACTTTCGGCCCGCAGACAGGGCAGGCATTAGGTTGCGCGTGGAAGCGGCGATCGTTCGGGTCGTGGTACTCAGCCTCGCACTCGGGGCACATGCGAAAGCAGCTCATGGTCGTCTTCGGGCGATCATACGGGATATCCTTGACCACGGTGAACCGCGGTCCGCAGTTCGTGCAGTTGATGAATGGGTAGCGGTATCTGCGGTCGGATGGGTCCCGCATCTCGCGCAGGCAATCCTCACAGATGCAGATGTCCGGGGAGATCAACGCGAAGTGGCCCTCGACTTCGTCGCTCGGCTCGATCGCGAATGAGGTGTAGCCGATAGGGGGGAGCAGCGTCCGCTCAACCCGATCCACGACGGCTCGCGGCGGTGCCTCGGGAACGATGCAGCCGACGAACCCCTCCACTGCCGCTGTCTCTCCCTCCACCTCTATCACGACCCCCTCGGTGGAGTTCAGCACCCATCCGTTCAGGCCGAACCGGCTGGCCTGCCGGTGGATGAATGGGCGGAACCCGACCCCCTGGACCACTCCCGTGACCAGCAAACGGGCTCTGACTGCGCCGTCCGTTCCGTGTATCACGTCTGCACCTCGATGCTGTCCACCCGCAGTTCGCGCCCCTGAGTGATCGACCCTATGGAGCCGCAGACGGGACAGCGAAGCTGAAAACCCTCGGCCGGGAAGACGTGAGAACACATCTGGCAGGTAGCCTGAATCGGCAAGACGGTGGCCTCCAGACGAACCCCTTCCGCGATCGTGCCTCGGCCGAGGGCGTCCAGATAGAACTGAACGGAGTCGGGCACAATGTCCATCATGGCGCCGATGCTCAACTTAATCACGTCGAGCCTGGCGGCCCCTGCTCGCTCGGCTTCCTCCATGGCTATTCGCAGGATGTTCTGGGTGATTGCCAGTTCGTGCACTACTGCTCCTCAGCGACAGGAAATAACACCGAGAAGGTGCTTCCTTTGCCCAGCTCAGTCTCCACCTGCACGTAACCGTTGTGGGCGTCCACGATCTTCTTCACTATGGATAGCCCCAGCCCGGTGCCCGAAATCTGCCTGGTCTCCGCGGTCTTCACCCTGTAGAACTCGTCGAACAGCTTCGGGATCGCGTCCTTCGGTATGCCGATGCCCGTGTCGGCAACGCCGACGCGGACGTAGTGGCCGTCCACATGGGCCGCTACTCGGATCGACCCGCCGTCCCTGTTGTACTTGACCGCGTTGGACAGGAGATTTGTGAACACCCGGACCATGTCCGAACGATCGGCCAGGATGGCAGGTAGGTCGGCCGGCAGCGACTCGTCGAGGGTCAGGTTCCTGGCCTCTGCCCTCGGCCGGATCATCTCCACGACCTCCGAGATCACTTCTGGCAGATGGATAAGGTCGATCCGTCGGGCTATCCGCCCGGCCTCGATGCTGGAGACGTCTAGCAGGTCGTCGATCAGGTTCACCAGTGTTGCCGCTCGCTCCTTCGATCGCTCCAGCATCCTGCGAAACTGCTCAGGAGCGTCGCCCGCTGCGCCGCTGAGCATTACGTCCATGTAGCCCTGGATGGCCGCCAGAGGCGCCCTTAGCTCGTGAGACACCATACCCACGAACTGCGACTTCAACCGATCGATTCGCTTGAGCTCAGTGATGTCCCGAACTACGGTTACCGACCCCAGGATCTCTCCCCTCTCATCCCTCACCGGGGCCACGTTTGCCATCAGAGCGGTGCCGTCGCCAGGCCTTGGGATCTCCTCGGACACCATCTCCGTCGCCGCGGCGCCCGCCAGCGTCGAGCTCACCAGCTGGACGAGGCTCGGCGCTGGAACGCATTCCTCGACGGGCCGTCCGATCAGATCCGACGCTCGCATCTGGAGCATCGTGAGCGCGGCAGGGTTGTGAAGCACCAGCTGGCCTTCCCTGTTTGTCACCAGAACGCCATCCTGCATGCAGTTGATGACCGTCAGCAGCCTGCTCTTCCCGACGGAAATCTCCAGTAGGCTCCTCTCCCGTTCCTCCCGTAGCCTTCTGGCCTCCAGCAGGAGCCGCCTGCGATCCATGGCCTTGTTGACCTTCGTACACAGCTCGTCGGGAGTAAAAGGCTTCGGAAGGAAGTCGTATGCTCCACTCTTGGTTGCCTCGATGGCCGTCTCGAGAGTGGCATACCCGGTGATCATGACGCACAGCGTCGCCGCGTCGATCTGCTGCACCTTCCTCACCAACTCGATGCCCCCGACGCCTGGCATCTTCACGTCTACGAGCAGCAGGTCAAAGCCCTTATTGGCTACCAACGCGAGAGCAGCCTCCCCGCTCTCGGCGGTCTCCACTCTATGACCCTCGGAGACGAGAACGCG
>JAJYKO010000874.1 GCA_021788565.1 Chloroflexota bacterium | reverse complement strand
TCCTCGATCTTGGGGAGGGCCAACTCACGCTGTTGACTCCACAGCAGGCTGTGAAGCGAGCGCAAGAACTGGTGCGGCAATACGTCCCCGAGAATCGGCGGCTGGCAGACGAGCTGATCGAGGAACGTCGCGCAGAGTCAGCTCATGAGTAGCGCCGTTCTGGACGCTTCGGCCCTGTTGGCCCTGCTCAATCAGGAGGAGGGGAGCGATCAGGTGGCCGAGTTGGTGGCGGCGGGCGCGGCGGTCGGCACCGTCAACCTGTCTGAGGTGGTGGCCAAGCTCAGCTCGGTAGGGATGCCGGAAGCGGGGATTCGGGCCAGTCTCGATCCTCTCGGCTTGGAGATCGTCCCCTTCGACGCCGAACTCGCCTATCGGGCAGCTCTCCTCGTCGGCCCTACCAGAGCTCTGGGCCTGTCCCTCGGGGATCGCGCGTGTCTGGCTCTAGCGGTGCAGGCGGGGCTACCGGCCGTCACGGCCGACCGAGCCTGGCGACAATTGGTGTTGAGCATCGAGATCCGCGTTATCCGTTGATCCCCAGCCAATCTGCGCTACCCGCTCAGGGAGTTGGCGATGGCACTGCCGCCGGAGCCGATGTGGCGGCCGGTGTCCCCGTCTTCTGCGGTGTCGGTGTTGTCTGCGGCGTCGCCGTCGCCGGCGGCGTTGGCGTGGCGACGGAGGCGTTCTCCTGACTGACGCGGGTTTGCACCACCGGTACCAGGTAGGCCACAGCGCGGTCCAGATTACTGAGCACCGACACCACGTCCGACTCCGACATACCGGAAGTCTGCTGGCTCAGCTTGTTGAGGTCGCTCTGCAGGCGATTCAAGATGTTCACGATATCCTGATCCGTGGGCTGGTCGTTGGCCAGGTTCACCGTCTCGCTACGGATAGAGGTCAGGTCGCTGATGAGCTGCTGCGCGGCGGGAGAGACGGTTGGGGTTCCGGTACCCGCGACAGGCGGCGTCGGGCTTGCCGAGGGGATCGGCGTCGCCTGCGGGACCGCGGTGGCCGGGGTCTGCGTGCCCGGGCCAGGGGTGGGCGAAGGATGTGCAATGGCGTAGGCAGTGGCCGTGGGCTGGAAGACGCGCGCGTGGGCGTTCACCACCGGGATCTCGTCTCCCAGTATGCCCGCCAGACTGCTCAGAGCCTGAGTGCGCTGCTGTGCAGTCATCTGAGGATAGTAGGTGGTAGCGTAATCTGCCAGAGTAAGGATCTCCTGCAGCGTGTTGACCACGTCGTCACCAGAGGGGCTATCCGCGGCCGTCTGCTTCAACTGCTGGTCGTACTGCGTGATGCGGGTCAGGGTAGCCTGGATGTCGGCCGGGGTGGCCGTGCCCGTGGCGGTGGGTAGCACCTGTGGCGATGGAGATACAGATGCTGAGGTTGGTCCCCCCGACGGTCCCTGGGGCGAGCACGCCCCCGCCAGTACACTGATGCTTAGCGCCAATCCCAGGAGAGCCCTCTGACCGAATCGCACCATGATCTACCCATACCCCCACATTTGCCGGTGATTTTCCAACCGATCGGGCGGAAAGCACCCGAGCCCGAAGATCCACGCGCGAATTCTACTTCCTCGAGGGTGCTTTAGTGAAGCGAGCGGTTGCCTACCCAGGAAACTACCTCATAGAGCAGCAAGAAGCAGACCGGTCGCGAGCCTACCCCTCTCAAACAAGGGCTTCCATCCTCTCGCAGACAGCCTTACCGACTTCGATCGTGGTCGAGTGGCCCCCGAGGTCGGGGGTACGAACCTGTCCGTCCGCCACCACCTGCTCCACTGCCCGTAGGATCAGAGCCGCGCCCGCGGGGTCGCCCAGCCAGTCCACCATCATCTGACCCGCAAGGATGGTCGCGATTGGGTTCGCTATCCCCTTTCCGGCGATGTCCGGCGCCGAGCCGTGGATCGGCTCGAACATGGACGGGTACTCGCGCTCGGGATTGAGGTTCGCTCCAGGAGCAAGGCCCACCCCTCCAGCTATCACCGCTGCTTCGTCCGACAGCATGTCGCCAACCATGTTCGTAGCCACAATCACGTCGAACGTCTCTGGGCGCGTGATCAACTCCATGCACAGCGCATCGTGGTTGTGCTTCGAGGCCTTCACGTCAGGGTACGCGTGCGAAATCTCGTCGAAGATCTTGTCCCAGAGGGTCATGGTGTGGACGAGGGCGCCCGGCTTGGTGCCCAGCGCCACGCTCTTCTTGACGTTCCGCTTGCGGGCTAGTTCGAAGGCGAACCGTATCACCCGCTCCGCGCCCTTCCGGGTGATTACCGAGGTCTGCGTCGCCATCTCATCGGGCGTGCCTTCGTTGAGCTTCCCGCCCATGCCGGCATACTCGCCCTCGCTGTTCTCCCGCACAACCACCAAGTCGATCTCGTCGTTGTCCCTGAGTGGGGACACGACTCCACGGAGCAGCTTGCTCGGGCGGACGTTCGCATACTGCCCCAGACCCTGGCGCATCGGCAACAGCAGGCCCCTCGTTCCCACCCAGTTTGGCACTCTCGGGTCGCCGTGAGCGCCGAAGTAGATGGCATCGAAGCCCTTCAGCACCTCGATGCCGTCCGGAGGCATCGCCGATCCCGTTTTGAGAAAGTGGTCGGCGCCCCACGGAAACTCCGTGAACTCGAAGCTACTGGCGCCTAGCTCTTCCAGCCTCCTGAGCACCCTCAGCCCTTCCATGATGACCTCAGGACCTATCTTGTCGCCTGGAATCACAGCGATGCGGTGAGTCATCAGCCCCCTCCTCCTGTGCTTCTGATCGCTTCGTGCCGGGTAGCTGCCGCCAGCCGGGCCGACCTACCACACGGGCACCACTTGCTGCTTTCCGCACATCCTATCATCCGAGAGTCTCAAGGGGTACGATTTCCCGCTTCGGCAGCGAAAACACCCGCGGCTGTTCCCATACCCTTGGGGGTATTGACTGCGCCCTCAGGTTGGTGTTGACTATGCGCGTTCGCGTTGCATACAACAGCTATACAAGAGGCACCGATGCCATGCAACTGATCGAAGATACCCCGCCCGAGGGCGCTACCAGAGCCAGTCAGGTCTACTCCGACATCAAGAATGCCATCATGGTCCTCCAGCTTCGGCCAGGATCCGTCGTTCAAGAGGAAGCGCTCGCCAAACGGTTCGGTGTGAGCCGCACGCCGGTGCGCGAGGCCCTTCGCCGGCTGGAGCAGGAGGGACTGGTCAGGACCCTCCCCAAGAAGGGCGTGCTGGTAACAGGCGTCTCGGCCCAGGACATCCTGGAGATCTTCCAGGTGCGGATGGCAGTGGAGCCGCTTGCCGCTCGCCTCGCGGCCAACCAGATGCCCTTGGACGAGATCCAGCGTCTGCGTGAACTTCATGTTCCCGCCACGCGTCCGGAAGCGGGCGTCAACCGCAGCTA
>JAJYKO010000873.1 GCA_021788565.1 Chloroflexota bacterium | reverse complement strand
CGGTGGTTGAGGGAAGGAAAGCGTATCCAAGCCTGTAGGGGCGGACCGCTGTGTCCGCCCGCCCAGGCGGGCCGGCAGGGCCGCCGGCCCCTACAGGTGTTCTTAGTGGGGGCGACGTGGCTAGGAAGCACGCGATATTGGTTCTAGAAGACGGGTCGACGTTCGTGGGGACGCCGTTTGGGGCGGAGGCGGGCGCCGAGGGGGAGGTCGTCTTCAATACGTCGATGACGGGCTACCAGGAGGTATGCAGCGATCCCTCCTACAGGGGCCAGATGGTGGTGATGACCCACCCGCAGATCGGCAACTACGGAGTGAGCCCGGTCTCCAACGAGTCGACGCGGCCGTGGGTCGCGGCCCTGATCGTGCGGGACTACGCTCCATACTACCACCACTGGCAGGGCGACGAGAGCCTGGACCAGTGGCTGGCCAGGCACGGCGTGCCGGGCATGCAGGGCGTGGACACCCGCGCCATCACCCGCGTGCTGCGCACCAAGGGCACGATGCGCGCGATGCTGTTCCAGCGGGAGGCTCCCCCAGAGGACCCGGAACTGGAGGAAATGCTGGATGAGGTGCGGCACGTGACCTCCCTCTCCGACAAGGACCTCGTGGGCGAGGTGACCGGAGCGGGCTCGGAGGCCGACGTCCTGCGGGTAGGGCACGTCGGGGCGGGGCCACACGTGGTGCTGGTCGACGTCGGGGTCAAGCACAACATTATCAGGTCGCTGGTTCGACGCGGTGCCAGGGTGACGAACTTGCGCCACGCGGCCACCGCGCGGGAAATCCAGGACCTCAATCCGGACGGCGTGCTGCTGTGCAACGGTCCAGGCGACCCCGCCAGTCTCGCCCAGGTGGTGGAGACGACGCGGGAGCTTCTGAACACGAACATTCCGGTATTCGGGATCTGCCTGGGGCACCAGATTCTGGGGCTCGCGATCGGGGCGACGACCAGCCGGATCAAGTTCGGGCACCACGGGGGCAATCATCCTGTGAAGGAGCTGGCGACGGGCAGGGTGAACATCACATCCCAGAACCACGAGTTCCAGGTGGACGCCGGTTCGATCCCGCCGGAGAGCGGCTTCTACGTGAGCCACGTCAATCTGAACGACGGATCGGTGGAGGGTCTGGCGCATCCCAGCAGACCAGTCTTTTCGGTGCAGTATCACCCGGAGGGGAGCCCGGGCCCGCAGGACAACCAGTACCTGTTCGATAGGTTTATCGACGTGATCAAGAATAGGAGTGCTCTGAGTTCGGGGTTCTGAGTTCGGGGTTCAAGGCCAACGGCCTGACCTAGGTCAGCCCAGGGCAACGCCCACGGGAACCGGTCGAGGAAGGAATGAGCCCTGAAGGGGCGCTCTAAGCCCCACCCGACTGGATCGCCCTTTCAGGGCTCGTGATGGTGGGGTGCCGTCTTCCCAGGGTGTTGCCCTGGGCTAGCATGGTCCGCCCCTTCGGGGCTGGGGGGAGCCTCGTGCTGGCAACCCTCTCCTTAATGGTGATGGCGCAGTTTTAGAGAACATCAGAACCCAGGACCCAGAACTCAGAACTCGGTAATCGCCGGGGGTAGCTGTGGCAGATAAGTCAATCAAGAAGGTAATGGTGATCGGGTCCGGTCCGATCGTGATCGGGCAGGCCGCGGAGTTCGACTACGCCGGCACCCAGGCCTGCAAGTCGCTGCGCGAGGAGGGGATCACCACCGTACTGGTGAACTCCAATCCCGCGACCATAATGACCGACGAAGAGATCGCCGACATCATATATATCGAGCCTCTCACGGTAGAGGTGCTCTCGCGGGTGATCGAGCGGGAGAGGCCGGACGGACTTCTGCCCACGCTCGGGGGCCAGACGGGGCTCAATCTGGCCGTGGAACTGGCCGATTCCGGCGTGCTCGATCGTTTCGACGTCAAGCTACTGGGAACGCCCCTGGAGACCATCAGGAAGGCCGAGGACCGAGAGCTGTTCAAGGAGATGCTGCTGGAGATCGGCGAGCCGATACCGGAGAGCACCATCGCGCACTCGGTGGAGGAGGCGCAGACCTTCGCTGAGGAGATCGGCTATCCGCTGATCATTCGCCCGGCCTACACCCTCGGCGGCACGGGCGGGGGCATCGCCAAGGACGGCGCTGAGCTAGAGATCGTGGTGCAGAGCGGGCTGGACGCCAGCCCCATCCACCAGGTGTTGGTGGAGAGGTCTCTGGTGGGCTGGAAGGAGATCGAGTACGAGGTGATGCGGGACGCCGCCGACAACTGCATCACCATCTGCAACATGGAGAACATCGACCCGATGGGCGTCCACACGGGCGACTCCATCGTGGTTGCGCCGAGCCAGACCCTGTCCGACAAGGAGTACCAGATGCTCCGGTCGGCTTCGCTGAAGATCATCCGCGCCCTGGGGATACAGGGGGGCTGCAACGTGCAGTTCGGGCTGGACCCGAAGTCGATGGCGTACTGCGTGATCGAAGTTAACCCGCGCGTCAGCCGATCCTCGGCGCTGGCGTCGAAAGCCACCGGCTATCCCATCGCCAGGGTCGCGGCGAAGATCGCGATCGGCAAGCGGCTGGACGAGATCCCGAACGCCGTCACGCAGCAGACCACGGCGGCCTTCGAGCCGACTCTGGACTACCTGGTGATCAAGATCCCGCGCTGGCCGTTCGACAAGTTTCCCAGCGGCGACCGGACCATCGGCACCCAGATGAAGGCGACCGGCGAGGTGATGGCGATAGATCGCTCGTTCGAGTCTGCGCTGCAGAAGGCGGTTCGCTCCCTGGAGCAGGGCGGGCGGAGCCTGCTGTGGGAAGACGCTGCCTGGAAGAAGGGGAGCAACGGGGAGACGTGGGAGATAATCAAGCCTCTAATCGCGGTTCCCAACGATCTGCGGCTGTGGGCGCTGATGGCGGCGCTGCGGCGCGATGTGGATCCGATGGAGATCTATGGCCTGTCCGGCATCGATCCGTTCTTCCTGTCGAAGCTGAGCAACATCGTGCGGATGGAGCGCAGGCTGCTGAACGAAAGGATGAACCCGAGCCTCATGCTCGAGGCGAAGCGGCTCGGCTTCTCCGACATCCAGATCGGCACGCTGGCGGACCTCCTGCCTGACCAGGTGCGAGAGCTGCGGACGAGCTGGGATATCCGCCCCGTGTACAAGATGGTGGACACCTGCGCGGCGGAGTTCGCGGCCGCCACCCCGTACTTCTACAGCAGCTACGAGACGGAGAACGAGGCCGCGCCGCTGGGTGGGAAGTCCGTCCTGGTGATCGGCTCCGGCCCGATCCGGATAGGTCAGGGGATCGAGTTCGACTACTGCAGCGTGCGGTCGGCCATGGAGCTTCGGGAGGCGAAGGTCAACAGCATCATGGCCAACAGCAACCCGGAGACGGTCTCCACTGACT
>JAJYKO010000028.1 GCA_021788565.1 Chloroflexota bacterium | reverse complement strand
GCCGTATTTGGTAGGCGACCAGAGTGGGCCATCCTTGGTGGGGCGCTCCAAGTGGTCAGAGAGCATCTTCACCAGCTCTGGCCACGCGACCACAAGCGAGCGTGGTCGGTTGTCGGCTTTGTTGGAGAAAGTCGCTATGGGGATTTTGAGGCTGGCGGTTGTTGCGCTTGGTGCTATACTCACTTCTGGCTCCTTCGACGCCTCTGGGGTGATTTTCGACCTCTCCCCCGGGGCGTCGTTCGTTCTCCGCCTAGTTTCCATTTACCACAGGACTGGGATCTCCCGCCGAAGTCGCCGCCTTCGAGCGTCGTCGCGCCTTTCGCTCTGCTCGCTGTCGGTTGAGCTCGTCCACATCCTCCCGTCGGAATATCCGGCCCACGGGCGTCAGGATGTAGGGCAGCTCGCCGGTTCTACAGAGCTGGTCGATTCGTTGCCAGGACACACCGACGCAGGCAGCGGCCTGGCCTAAGCTGAGTACATTTTCCATGACAGTAACCTGCGGCATCCTTCCCTCCTTCGTGGGCAATAAAAAAGCGCCAGCATCCCGACTCCCAAGGGAGCGGAGAAGCGGCGCAACGCGGCACCAACAGCCCGAAACCCGGCTGGCGGCTATTCGCGGAGTGGTAGGAGCCGTCGCCCCAGGCACTCCGCGCCACATGACGTGGCGTCTAGAGGATAATCCTACTGCAAGCACGAGTCAAGGCTCCGGCGGGAAATAGAAAAGGCCGCCTACTTGGCGGCCTCAAGTCTTCTCGAAGTGACGGAATAGGGTTATTTCGCCAGAAATAATCCGGCGGGGTATTGCACTTTCGCCGGGGCCTCGCTAGACTGCCCCTGACGACATAAGTCGCAGGGACGCGAGTCCCGACACGCGATGGCCCTCCGTCTAGAGGCCGCCAAGCTACGAGACGGGGGGCTATTTCTTTGCGTCGGCTCTAGTGTAGTCTGCGGTGTCAAGAGTATGGTTGTAGCTCGGCGCCGCGGTCAAACCAGCAGGGCCCTTGCCGGGTCGGTGAGACGGTAGCCCAGTACCGCGCCGGCGTTGTCGATGGAGACCCTCTTGAAGAGGAGCTCGGCCAGCCCTCGTCGGTGGCGGGTCTCGGCCCGCCTCCAGAGCGACGGGAGGTGCCCCAGGGCGGCCAGTCCCAGCTCCACGTCGGATAGCGCCGCCTCTGCCTGTTTCTCAAGCGCCTGCAGTTCCTCCCCCGCGGCCTCGATGGCGGCTGTTATCCTGGCTGCCTCCTCGTCGAACTCCTCTGCCGTTATCTGGCCTCGGGCTGCCATCCGGATGTAACCGCGTCGCTCCTGCTCCAATCCATCGAGATGGCGCTCGACCCTCTCTGCCTGCAGGAGAGCTGGCGCCGGCGTCTGTGCGTCTTCGGCCTTCTGAACGGCGATCACCCGCTCCCGTGTGGCCTCGGGGACGGAGATCCCCGCCAGGATCGCCGGCATCTGGTCGTCCACTCCCTCGCACCGCAGATAGATCTTGGAGCCGTCGGGGCCTGGGAGTTTGGACCGATAGTAGGCCGCGTCGGCGTGTTCCTGGTATTCGGCGTGAGAGCCGCAGCCGAGATCGGCGAACCACAGGATACGGTTCAAGGCATAGCTGCGCTTGGCCCCACGGTCCCTGTAGCAGTCGTGCTCCCTCAGGATCGCCTGGCACCGCTCGAAGGTCTGGGGGGTTATCAGGAGCTCGTGCTTGCCCTGGGCCTCCAACCCGTTCCAGACGAGCCGGCCCGCGTAGAAAGGGTTTCGCAGGAGCCGATGCACCTTCGCCCTGTCCCACGGCAGGCCGCGCTCCCACGTATAGCCGTGCTCGTTGAGCCAGGCCGTGAGGGTCTCCAACGTATGCTCGCCGGTCTCGTACCGCCCGAAGGCGACGGCCACCGTGGGCCCGTGGATCGGGTCGGTCTCGACCCAGCGCCGCATCTTGCCGTGGCTGATCTCTTCTCGCTTGTTCACGTAACCAAAGGGAGCCCTGCCCACCCACTCGCCCGAAAGGAGTTTCTGGCGCATACCCTTCAACACCTCCTCGGCTAAGTTGTCGAGGTAGATGTCCGCGATGAACTCGCTCGTCTTCTTGGTCAGCTTGCCCGCCCTGGTAGTGAGGTCGTAGGGCTCAAGGGCCGCTCTCACCTCGATCCCGCACTCCCGTGTGAGAACGTGCCAGTACAGCTCGCGGTCGTAGCTGCGCCTCGCCAGCCGGTCGAACTTGTGCAGGTAGAGCCGGCTGAACTTGCCCGCCCGGGCGTCGGCGATCATGGCCATGTAAACACGGTCTGCGGAGAGGTCGCTCCCGCGGTGCCTGACCGCGTACTCGGCGACAACGTTCAGCCCCGCCGGCTCCACCAGTTTCTCTCGGGTCTCGTGTAGCTGCGCTTCAAGGCTCGCTTGGGACTGCTTGTCCTTGTCGCTGATTCTGGCCAGGAGGGCCACCGCGGAGGGGTCTGGACACTTGCATCGAACAGCCCTAGCCACGTTGGTCCCTCCGTTCCAGCTCGGCGTGGAGCTCCGTGGGCGTCAGACCCTCGGCCACGGCGATCTCCCTGACCAGGTGCCCGAGGCGTGACACAAAATCTCTTGCTGCGGCGTGGAGCTCTTCGTCGCCCGTGGGCTTGCTCGGACTGTGCACTTCCAGGCCTCCTGACGCCGGCATCCCTGATCGGATGCCGGCGCTGTTTGCTGAATGGGGCGCCCCCATCCTAGTTTGCATGAAGGACGCGCCAGCCCGACGTCCCGACCGCTGGGTCAGCCCTGCACCTTGCCCTCTCTCGTCTCTCCAGCACCCGCTCCACTATCCTCTCGATGGCTGCCTCGTCGAGAACGCCGCTCCCCGTCAGGCCCTCTCTGATATGGACTGGAGACGACTCACGGTGCAGGCGGATCCCGAGCTCGACCGCACGGGCCAGGGCCCTGGCCAGTGTCATTTCTCCTCTTTCGTCAGTTGCCATGGAGGATCCTCCCCTCCGGTGTACCGGCTGACGGTTCCCTGTTTCCCCTTTCGCGCTCCCGCTTCTCGATGATGCGGGCCACGAGCTTCTCCAGAGCCGCCTCATCGTGGAACGCGCTGATGTGGTGCGCCAGGGCGAAGTTGATCACCCGCGCAACTGCCCTGCCCTCCCGGAGCAGCTCCGCCAGCCGCGGCTCCTCTGGCCCCTGGGGCCTCTTCATCAGCTCTTCAGGATCCATCTCAATCCTCCATGCTCGCCAGGTTTACTCGGAAGCCTGGCGCGGGTCGGTCGTGCTCGCAACTCGACTTCTCGCGCAATCGGCTCACTTCTTGACCCTCCGGACGCCTAGCAGATCTCGCTCACGTCCGCGGAGCTCCATGTATTCCATGGCGCTGCGACCGAAGGCGGCGAGATCGGCGCCGTTTTCCGGCTCGGTCCTCAGGAGGAATCCCTGGAGCTCAGCCACGTACCGGAGTCGATCAACCGGTTCGAGATCGGCGGCGTTATCGAGACGGCCGAGGATCTCCTCGTCGATGCCCGGCAGCTGGAGCAGGGCGGCTCTCGCCCGTTGGGCCTGTACGTAGAGGGCGGCCCCTTCATGCCACGTCAGCCGGCCCTGATACTTGTCGCCGGTGCTGTCTCTGTCGGAACGCAACCGGAGCTCGCGCTTGCTCCAGCGGCGTGGCTCCGGAATAAGGTAGCCGCTTCGCCTGGGGATGACGGTGGGTCTGGCCAGGAGCTCGGCGACGTTGACGTAGGTCTTGGCCCTGGGCTCCCGGCGGTTGTCTCGCGGTAGTTCCTTCGTGGGAGGGGGCGTTGGTAGGGGCTCGGATAGGGGTACAGTCGAGCCCTCCGGCCGTGATGTGCTAAAGTGTCGGTTGGCCACGGGAAGTTGCTCCTTTCTGTGGCTCGCCCTCGGTCTGTGTCTGGCAGATCGGGGGCACTTCGTTATGTCGCTAGAAATACTGTCGGCTGGCCGCGCCCTAGTGGCCGTTTACCTCCTGCCACGTCTTACCGTCCCAGACCTCTACGGCCTTCCATTGGCTGCGCGGGACGGGGGCGAATACCGCCCTCCACTCGCGAGAGTCAGCCCCCCACTCCTGGGCCGCCGTTTCCAGGCCGTCCAGGACCTCGGGAGACTCCCCGCTGAGCTGGCGATATGCTTCCCACGTAATGAAGGGGAGCTCCGGCGAGACCTCAATCCTCGCCGGCTTCAAGCCTGCCGCGAACAGCCCCTCCCTGGATAAGAGCTTGCTCACTGCCCCGGTGCGTGGGTCCCTTAGTCGCTTCCTGACCGTGCGCTCCCATTGCGGGTTAGTGGAGAACCAGGTCGCAGGGCGCACGTGCGGCGGCAGCCCTCTCGTGGCTAGTTGGATCTCGCTGCTCTCCAGGATGTTCTCCAGGACCGCGGTGTAGTGCCAGTACCGCGGTTCGGCTCGCTCGGGCACTCCATTATCCTGCCTAGATAGCCTTCTGATCTTGGCTATGCCCATGTAGTGCCTCCTCGTGCGGCTGGTGTTGACCTGCTGGCTCGCGACGCCGGGCTTTGATACCCATGCTATCTCTCCGTCCTGATTAGGGCTGCCTCACGTTGATTCAGCTCCTCTTGGAGTGCGTCTAGGTCGAGGTCGAACCTGCCGCCGGCTACGACATAGTTTCCCTCGGCGTCCACGAGCATGTATTTCCCGAGGTCATCGAGGTGGACGCGCCTCGCCCGTGACTTGCGGAGAACCAACCCGAGACGGCCGGCCTGCCGCCGAAGCCGGTTCTCACGCACCTTGTCTTCCATCGCGTCACCTCCCTTCTTGATGCTGGGAATTGTACCGCAAGTGATGCTAGAAGGCAAGAGGGAAGTTTAGCTATTCCCAGGACTGCCGGGCACGTCCTTGGAGGCAGGAGAGTGCGGGGTCGGGGCAGCCGTCCCCTACAGGGGGGCTCTGTGGTGCCGGGGGCTATCATGCTAGGCCAAGGACCCTTTTCCACCAGGGTTGGCGGGCGGACAGCTCCTTCCTCAGATCCTCGATCTCGCCTCGAAGCGCGGTGATCTCCGCGACCTCCACGGAGTGTTGGTCTCGCAGCGCCGCGATCTCCGCATTGGTTTGCTTCAAGATCTCCTGGAAGCCAGCCGTCCGCTGGTCGAGGATCTCAGCCATGGCCATGGCCAGAGCCTGGGGGGTGGGCGGCGCCCCCTGGACAACAACCGCTTGGACGACCTTCTCCAGGCCGTCCAGCGCATCCACAGGGACCTCCCACCGCTCGCCGAACGGGGTTTGCACCTTCTCAGCTGGGAGCTTGCCATCGGCGATGTAACGCCGGACCTGCTTCTCCGACTTGCCGAGCCTCTTTGCGACTTCCTTGATGCCCAGCTTCTCAGCTGCCGGTTCATTCATGTCCATCCCCCGCCGTCCCCCTTGGTCCCCTAGCATTGGACTTCGCGGCCATACCCATAGAGGGACATGGGTATGGACATGGGGATCGGCACCAGTCATCCTGAGCCATGGAGGGGTAGGCCGTCAAGAGGGGACTGATACACCGCCCGAACATGGCCAGGAAGGCCTAGAAAGGCTCATGAGGGGATCCACGGGCATGAGAATGCCCTGAGAGCGAGGCGGCTCCCAGGGCAGGGCATTCTAGGGACGGAGGCTAGGCTGCCGGCGTGTCCACTTCGACGCTCAGAAGCCTGGGGGGCTCTTCCTCCTCGGGCACCGGCTCGCCGTCCTGCAGCAGGCCGTTGATATGGCAGCGGATCGCGTCCTTGGCCATCGCTATGGCGTCGTCCAGGTCGCGGCCCTGGGTCACTATGCCCGGGAGGGCGGGCACCGTCACGGTGTAGCTGCCGTCGTCGAGGTCTCGGTCGAGCAGGATGGTGTAGCGGCTCATAGTAGCTTCATCAGCTCCTCTACTGTCAGGCTCGCCTGGTCGAGTGCCGTGGAAAGCGTCTTGGGGTTGAGTATATCACCGCGGTGATAAGGCACCGTCACGCGACCCCGTTTGGTCAGGTGCCTTAGCTGGATGTGGCTGCCCTCCTGGTGGACCGGCTGCCACCCGTCGCGGCGCAAGGCCCTCAGCAGATCGTCGGCGGTTATCCTCGGCAGACGCGGCATCGGAACGACCCCTCCCAGCGCCGGCAAGGTAAGGCACGGCGACCAGTGCCGTCAAGAGGGAGGGCGGCGAGGGGATCCCCGTCAGCTGTTCCGGCTGATATAGGGCACGTGGAGGGTAGCGGCCGCCTGCTGCTTGGGTGCCTCGCCCCGTTTATCATAGATCAGGGTGGTCGACACGTGGGCGTGGCCCGCGAGCTCCTTCACCGCGGACAGGTCCCCGGAAGTAGTCAGCAGCGTCGAGATAAAGGTCCGCCTCAGATCGTGCGGCGTGAACTTCTTGACCCTGGCCTCCTTCATCCGCTTCGAGACGATGGACTCGGCGAGGTGATCGCTGGCCCTCTTGTAGGTGAGCCATCGACCCGAGGTGATGGTGCAGAAGATCTCGCCCGGCCCGTCCCCCCTGACCTTCAGCCAGTCCGCCATGGCCTCCATGGCGCCGTTGGTGAGGTATACGTTCCTGTCCTTGTTCCCCTTGCCCTTCCGGACGATGAGCTCTCCCGTCTCGGTGTTGTAGTCCTCCAGCTTCAGGGCCGGGAGCTCCGCCTTCCGCAGGCCTCCGCCATAGAGCACCGCCAGGGCGGCCGCGTCGCGGGCTCCGGCCGGCGTGGGGTCGGCCGCGCAGACCACGAAGAGGGCGGTCAGCTCCCCCTGGGTCAGGGAGCGCCCGCGGGGGATCGAGCTCCCCCGGACGCGCCTCACGTCCACCGCCCGCATGTAGTCCTCGCCCGTCATCTGCCCGAGCCTCCAGGCCGTCCTGATGACGCCCTTCAGGGCGGCGAGGATACTGTTGGCGCCGGTGGGGGCGTACCGCCCCATCAGCACCGACCTGACGAGGGCCGTGTGCTCGAAGCGGAGGGCCGACCAGTCCATCGCCTGGATGTCGGAGCACTGGCTGGCCGTGAGGATCCTCGCCACCGTCCGCAGCCTGCAGGCGATGCTCTTCCTGGATCCTGGGGCGACCGAGGCGAGATAGACCGCGGCGGGGTGTTTCGAGGCCGGCAGCTCGGCGGCGAGGCGCACCTCGGGGAAGCCCCCTCCGGGCACGACGGGGACGGGCAGGACCTCCTCCGCTGGGGACGGACTGGTGCTGGGCTCCTCGTTCATGGCGGACCTCCTTACCCTCCAGTGTGGCTTGAAATCGCGTTCACCCCCAACTATAGGGCGATGCCTGGCCCGTCCCCTGGCATCTCGCCAACTTCTCATAACATTGTACAAAGTGGTGAGATGAATCGATGTTCAATGCGGCAAGTTACGTAAAGTAGACAGTTGTACAAAGGTTCCGCTTGGGTTTGTGGGCCTACTCCTGCAAGGCTTAAGAGGGGGAATAGCGGCCGCGGCTTGACGGATTATTGGGGGGTCAATAAACCGTCTAGCTATGCCGCGGCGGGAAGGACCAGGGGGCCTCCAGAAGGGGCTTCGGCTCATACAGCGAGCCTACCAGCAGGCTTCGACGCACCTGCAGGTTAGGGATGGGGACGAAGGTGAAGACGCGGTCAGCCTCCGGTCCCTCAAGCGGCGTCACCCGTATCCCGCCTTCGGCGATCTCAATCTGGAGGTGGTGAGCCTCATAGGGCCCTACCAGACTGGGGGACCGCAGATACCTGGCAATCAGTGACCAGCGCGACGGGAACAGGAACATGGCATAATCGGCCACCCGCAGGCACTCCCTCACAGCCGCAGCGACGTCCTGGGCCGTGGGCAAGTGCTCAACAGTATGTTCATTGAAGCAGATGCCCATTTGCCTGTCGCCGAACATGTACATATTCCGCTCGTCGCCCTGGACTACGCCGCGCTGCCGGTCCGCCACCGATGGGTCAAGATCGATAGTCAGGTCACCGTTTGGCGGCTCCAAGAAGGTGCGATGGACGCCAATACGAAGCAGAGGCTTTCCCACCGAGCGGCAGTATTCCCGGGCCAGCCTGAACCCTATGTGGCGATCTTCGTACTCCGGAGACTGGACCGCGAGCTCGTACAGCCCCACGGCCAGCACAGGCACTTTCCAGTTCACGCTTCCGACCTCCCGGCTATGTCGCCAGAAATACCACGGCGAAGGTGATGATGGCCGAAGCTATCCCAGTCGCTGCAGGCGCCCTCCTCGGATGGGTCTTCGGGCCAGATGTCGTCTAGCCAGTCCTGCCGGACCGCCCCCGCTCCAGCGGCCCGCCAGGGCCTAGAGCAGCTCGAACTTGGGCGGTATCGGTGCATTGGCCTTGGCCTTATTCAGCTCCCAAGCTGGTGCGACGCGCCCGTGAAACCCGTCTACCCGTTCCATTCCCTTCCATCCTATCGAGCTTGCGACCCCGCTGACCAACACAGCTTTTGCCATTCTCTCGGCACCCCCTCACGCCCCGATTGCAGCGTTGTGCTGCTGCACCCAAACGATTGCGGCGTTGCCCCCATAGGTGTCTTTGAACAGCTTCTGCACGACCGGACTCTGGCTGGCAAGGGTCTGCCCGTCAGCCGCTATGGTCGCGCCACTGTGGCCTGGGGACGACGGAGACGGAGGGGGAGGCGTCTGCGCGGACTCGAAGGCCGCAAGCAGGCTGTTGAGAGACGCGTTGCTCCCTCCTCCCGACGATGAGCTTCCAGCGCCCTTCGGAGTATCAGCGGAAGCATTGCCCTTGAGCACGACGTACGCGAGATATGCAACCCCTCCCAACAACAGCAGGGAGCTGAGTGCAGGCCCATCACTACTTCTTGCCATGAATAGCCTCCTTAGTCGAATGATAGAATGAAGAGCTCGTCATCTCGTCAGGTGTCCTGCCGCGTAGGACCGGTCCATCTGAGCAAAAATCGAAGCATCCCGCTCTGCCCTCTGTCATTTCCCTCCCTCCTGTCCAGCTTGCGACCCCGCTGACCCACACAGCAGGGCTATCCCATCGGTACCCCTACCTTCGGGGGCGTACGCCCAGGGTCCTGCCCTCCGCCTGGACGCAATAGGCCGACCCGGCGAGCCGCGAGAGGCGCCCCGCGACCAGGTCGGCGCCCACAGTCGGAAAGGTCAGTCTGGCCTCCACCCCCTCTGGAGATGATTCCAACTCTTTCAGCATCCCCACGCCAGCTCTTATCTGTTCGGCGGGAGACCCCTCCCCGCGCCACACGTGCACCCCACCGACCCGTATCTCCAGGCTGACCCCCGTGGGGGATGCCCGATCCATAACGGGCAGCAGAAGAGCTAGCACAGCCCTGCGGAGCACGTGCCCAGCGAGATCCAGTAGTTCCCATACGTAGCCGAGGAAGGCATCCATGCTGCTACAGGACCTCCCTGGCAAGCAGAAAGATGCCCAGCCCGATGACCAGGGTGCCCCACGGGATCTGGCCCTTCTTGAGATTGTCAACCGTCTGGCTGACCACGTCCTGGCCGGCGTTGTTGACGTTCTGCGCCACCGTGCCGACTATCGGCAGGCTGTTGAGGGCTCCCAGCGAGCCCGACGTCTGCTCGTAGAGAGTCCAGGCTATGGGGCCGCTGGTCATCACCGTGTTCTGGATCAGGGCGTCCGTTGCCGGCGAGAAGGGGCTCGCATCCAGCGAGCTCGCGCCGGCGCCCAGCCAGGGAAGCCGCCACTCCCAGGTGAGAGTGTTCCCGCTCACCGATGCCCCCGTAGCAAAGGCCGCCCAGCTCGGCCAGCCCTGCGGGGCAGTCATGACGAGCTGAAGGGCGCTCACGTCCGGAGAGGTGTTATCGCGCATGGCCCCGCTGACCATGCCCAGGTCCAGGGCACTCCCCAACGTGCCCGAGGCTACGAAGCTCCAGTCGCCCATAGGTCACCTCCTCGGGAGCAATAGCGCCAGCAAGACGAGTCCCCCGAGGAACCACGCCTCCGCCGGAATCCCCTGCTTCTGGGGGCCCGGCTGATTCTGTGGATTCGGCAGGCCCGCGGCAGCAGCCTGCGAGCTGTACCAGCCGCTCGCGCCGGCATCGCTGGAGGAACCCGAGTCGTACGGCACTCGGATCCACTGGCCCGAGGCTTCGTCATAATGGAGGGTGTAGTCACCCGACATAGTCCCCGCTCCTTTCTAGCTACCCGATCATCCCAGAGTCAGGGGAGAAGCGTCCCTTAGACGTCCCCGGCACCCACCAGCGCCGGTGGCCGTCTGTCACCCAGTAGCCGCGGCCGCGGAGCCTCGGCTTGCCCTGGCCCTGGTCGCCGGCTGCGTGGGACCACTCGGCAGCCCCGCGGCGAGAGTCGGCGTCCGGTCGATAGACAGACTCCACTTCCTCGCCGATCACAACCACATGCTTTGGGGGTGGCTGGCGCTGGTCGGGCCCCAGCTCGGCGATCTCCGTCGGCGTACCGTGGAATCTCTCGGAGATCTCCCTCAACTCGGGGTCGTCGACGTCGGCATGGAGCCGGATCGGGTTACGCCGGCGTCGGCCGCGGCCGCTGACTGGTCGCTCCTCAGCCCCCGGGACGATGCCAAGAAAGTCGAAGGGAAACGGCAGGAGGAGGCTACCAAGGAAGGCGAAAGGGATTGGGCAGTGTCCTTCCCTCCTTCGCAGGCTCCTCGGTCTCCTCGTCTTCGTCGTCGCCGGCGTCGCACTCTTCGTCCCCTTCCTCGACGACCTCCAGGACCTCACCGCAGGAGGGGCACACGGCCGTTACTGTGGCGGTGGTGATGGGGACGTCCGCGCCGCACTCGGGGCACTCGGCCAGCTGGACGTCGTCGTCCTGGAGGTCTTCCTCGTCGATGTCGTCCCCGCCCTGGTCTTCAGCGTCCTCCTGATCGGCGGAAGGCTTGCCCACGATGATGACGCGCCGCGGCGCAGAGGGATTGGTCGCGACCTGCTGCGGCTCGGCGTCGGCCGGCAGAGAGCCGCCGTCCTGGGCCCACTCGATCAGCTTCGACTTCTGGACGAGGTAACGACCGCCCTCTCCCATCTCGGCGTCGAGGCCCTCTTCGCGGATCCACTTGGCCACCGTCGCCGCTTTGTACGGCGCGGCCCGATGCCTCAGCTGAGCGAGCAGCACCCCCGCCTGGGTAGTGGTAAGCATCTCGTCGCCGTTCTGGTCAGCCATGATCGTGTCTCCTGTCTATTGATGTCGCCCTCGCCCGCCAGCGGCCCGGTGTGAGAGGAAAACCACCGAGCCGCCAGCACACAGAGGAGAGCGCACGGGCAGAGTAGGACAAGGACGGGAGAGCATCGAGGGAGGGCGTGCTATCTAGCGCAACGCGGCACCAGGTAGCACCGAGTGAGGCTGAGCAACGCGGCTCAGCTGAGGGGCCTATCGAGGGCCCTTCAGGTCGAAGGCCTTGGCAATGGCGGCGTCGCTGACCAGGTGGCGGACGCCCTTACCGCCGGCGGATCTCGGTCTCATGACCGTAGCCTCCAGCTCGCCTGACCTAATCATCCGAATGATGGTTGCCCTGGAGACCCCCACCTCCGCGGCCACTTCGCTGGGGCGCTTCAGGAGCTTGCGCTTCCTGACCTGGATCCCAACCTGTACCCCGGCTTGCTCGCAGGACGCACACAGTAGGGGGTTCTTTCCCGCTGGCATCTCGCCATCGCAGCCGATCAGCAGCCCGCAGCCGGCGCACCGGCGGTGGCTCTGGATGGGGACGCCGTGCTGACAGGTAGTGTTAGTGTCCGCTGCCATCCCGCATCACCCCCCGATCAGGCGCCGGCAGCGCGGCCGCGGCCTTGCCCTCGATCACGCCGTTGAACATGTCCATCAGATCCCTGGTCGCCCGCTGGTATCCTGCCGTCTCCTCGATCTCGGGTAGAAACAGCTTCATGGCCAGCAACCCCAGCATTCCGACCATGGCAATTTTCTTCCGCCGGTCGGCTAGATACTGCTCCGGAGTCGCCGGCCGGCTGAACCTCTGGTGACGCCGGCGAGGGGTAATCATGCCATGCCCTCCTGACTGGCCACGTCGTCGAGCCTTCGGAGCTCGGCTATCCAGGCCTCCACCCATGGGGCGTTCCCGCGGGCCAGCGCCACGAGCTTGCCGGCCAGGGGAAAGTCTGGCATGGCCTCCACGAACAGTGCGAGCTCCTCAGCCGACGCCGGCGCCAGCAGCATCGGGATGGCCTCGGCTGCCGGCAGGCCATCGGTTATCATCCCGCCTCTCGCCGCGTACCGGAAGAACATCCCTGCAGCCGCCTCCGGCTTCATCTTCACGAACGCGCCCAGCATTGCCTCTGCTTGGTTCATGGTTCCTTCTCCTTCGATCTTGGTAGGTGATGGGAGCATGGGATTAGCGCCCGTCTCCGGCTCCCCGTCTCCCGCCATGGCCGAGGCGATGGCCATGGCCTGCTGGATCTGCGCGGCGGTCTCAGTCCCCTGCCCGCCCTTGCTGGCCATCATCGCTAGGACGAAGGGAGCAAACCTCTCGATGATCGACTCCAGCCGGCTCCCTCCCGCCTTCAGCCTCTCTACCTCCCTGGTAAGGCTCGTGTTCTCCTGCTGCAGCCGCCTGAGCTCCTTCTCCAGGCTCGCCACCGCGTTAGCCGGCTGGAGCTCCAGCCCTTCCTTGCGCCAGTGGTCCCTGGCCTCGGCCAGGACCGACACATCCAGGGTTCGCTTCTTAACGCCTCCGCTCAGGATCTCCTCCTGGTAGTCGGGATCGGTCTGGAGGCGCTTCGCCTGCAGCTCCACCTTGGTCAGTTCGAGGCGGAGCTTCGCCTGCCGCAGTACCTGGGCTGCGTCGGCTTCGTCGTCATCCAGGGGCTGCCCCGCCTTCAGGGCGAGCCGGCTCCGGAATCGCCTGACGGTGCGCTCGCTCACACCGAAGGCCTGCGCAGCCTCCTCCAGGCTTGCGCCCTCGGCGAGCACCCCAGCCAGCTCCGCCTGCTGCTCCTCCGTCAGCGCCTGCACCGCTACGAGCCGCCTTCCCCTGGCCTGCCCCGGCGGGCTCGCCCGGTCCTCCTGGGAAGGCCTGTCTTTAAGGAAATCAAGTAGTCCCATCCTGGTCAGCCTCCTTTCACTAGCTGTCCAAACCGTGTCAACGCGGCCTTCCTTGACACGGGGCCCCGTGTCCACTCTGTGGCACCGCCGTGTCCATCACCGTGTCACCGCCGTGTCCAGCGCGATTCCAGCGTTTTCATCGACGTGTCAGCGCCTTCTCCGGACACCCGGGGTATGTCGCCAGAAATATCTGCCCGGTGGCCGCGGATACCATCTTGACCACGGGTCTGCAGTCGCAGGGGCCACCGCGGAAGATGCGGCAGGAATCATCGTGGTAAACAGCCACACGGGCGACCTTTTCTCTCAGTAGGGCCCCGGATGCTGCCATATCCAGCACCTTCGGGGCATAGTTGCCGGTTGTCGCCTCCCACAGCACGAGGCCCCCAGGGCCTAGCCTCGCGTCTCGAAACAGCAGGGTCATAGCGTAAACTCCTCTATCTCCTCGTCTGCCGCCGTTTTCCCTCGGCAGGCGCGAGGGCTGCCCGGGCTGGATAGAAAGCGGATCCACCGCCTCAATTGGGTAGCCGCAGGAATGCTGCTGTCACTAGGGTCGCTCATCTCGGTTCCTCAGCCGCCAGCATGCAGGTTGAACAAGGCTTCTGGACTATCTCCCAGACCGCCGATGCTAACTTCGTCGCCAGCTCTAAGGGCACTTTCTCCAACTCGAAGAAGCTCGCTCCGATGTAGTACCTGCGGCGCACTCTCCCAGTGTCTTCGATAATCGCTCTAACCCCATCCAGAATCTGGTCTTGCTGGTGGGCACACAGCCTAGTAGGTGTACTGAGCATGTCTACCTGCACCGTGGCGTGCTTCCGATCCAGTTTGACCTTCACCTCGGGCCTAGCGCCTATGTCGCACCAGAGGCCATATGCCCAGAAGATGCTGTGCTCCTGCCTTTTCCCTACGCAGTACCCTCGCTCCTGCGCCGCCTTGAACTCTTCCGCCTGCAACGGTGTCAGCTTGAGAGGAATCCTGGCACCATGCCACTCAATGCAAGCCTTGCCCAGGATGCACTCAGCCAACACGGCCTCGGTAGGCCGGGGCAGGAAGGACGAGCTACTTCGATACGTCTTCATCAGAAGGGGATCTCCTCTATCTCATCCTCGTACACCAGATCATCGACACCGGTTACTGTGTCCCGGGACACACCTGCGTGTCCATCGCGGCCGTTGTTCGGGGGCTCCTGGAATGAAAGAGATGAAAGAGAATCGCCTTTTGCAGGTTTCTCCCGGAATAGGTCATCCGTCCCGCCGTCCCTTTTTGGGAAAGAGGTTGAAACTGCTTCATCTCTTTCATCTCTTTCATTCGGACCGGCAGTCCAAACCTCTCTCGCTGCGGCCCCCAGGGGGCCCAGCGGGTTAGGATCCTTGGCGAACTGATAGAAGACTACTCGGTTGACGCCCGTGCGCCAGGAGACGCTGTGGCGGGATCCGAGGTCGCGCCGGATCTGCGCGAGCTTCTTGCCGAAGGCTCTGGTGGTCTTGGGCCAATCGCCCTTCACCTTCTCCTCCTTGAAGAGCGCCTGGCGGAGCTCGCCCTCAAGCGTGCTCGTGGAGAGCTCGCGCCCCTCGTTGGCGGGATCGGAGAGCCAGACGTCGAGCGCCTCGACTATGGGCTCGTCGGTGAGGAGGAAGTCGGCCTGGTTGCGGCGGAGCTCCGGCACGAAGGCATCCCAGAGCCCTTCAGCGTCCTCGACGCGGGCTATGAGGCGGCCCAGCGACTCCCAGTCCGCGAGGCGTAGGTCCGAGGTGCTTCGGAGGGAGCCGGCGCGGATCCCCGCCACCACCTTGTTCAGGGTCGTGAGGACGTCGCCCCACCAGCGATTGCGCTTGCCCTCGGCCTCGCTTTGGAAGGAACGCTCGGCCTGGACCGACCCGGGGGCGAGACGCTGGACCGGCAGGATGAGCATCCGGTCGGCGAGGTCGTCTCTTCTCAGGGTGTCGGGGGTGCGGGAGGTGAATGCCAACCAGCAGCGGTAGCGGACGCGGCCCAGCTCGTTGGAGGTGTAGAGGCGCCGGTAGTCGTCGACGGCGCCGGTGGATAGTCGTGCCAGCTTGTCCCGAAGCCACGGGCAGAACTCGTCCAGGTTGTCGTAGGCGAGGATGTGCGAGATCGCGGCTGCTGCGGTAAATCCGTCGGGCTTGTCTGGCACTCCCGAGAGCTCGCCGATGGCGCCGAAGGTGAGCTTGAGGAGCATCCGGAGGTTCATGCTCTTTCCCGAGCCCTTCTCGCCGGTGAACACGGTTAGGGGCCTGGTGGGACAGAGCTCGGTGAAGAAGGTGGAGAGCACCAGTGCGCGGAAGGCGAGGCCGTACATCTCCCTGCGCCGGCGCAGCTTCGCGGCCGCCTCCGGATCCGCCTGGGTGTCAATCTCGCCGTTGTCCCAGTTGGGCAGCTCCGTTGTGAGCCACCGTAGTGCCCCTGGTGCCTCCCACTCGGGAACGAAGGGCTCCCACAGGGGATCGTCCTCGAACAGCACGAGCTTGCCGTTCGGTTCCTCAGTGACGGCCTCGCCGTCCAGTCGGAACACCGTGCCGTCGAAACGGCTTACCCTGAGGATCATCTCGGCACTGTCCCAGGAGGCGACGCGCACCACTTTCCGGCGCTGGGCGCCTATAGCCTCGGTCTTGCAGTCGGCCGCGAGGTAGGCGTAGTCCGTGCCCGCGGGGTTGGCTCCGGACAGTCGGTACAGGAAGGCGCCCCACCTATCGCTCTCCAGGCGGAAGAGCCGGCGCTCGGGCTCGAAGAAGTAGAGCAGCTCCTCGGTCTCGGACTGGAGGAATCCTCCCTTCTCCTTGAGCCAGGAAAGGAGGATCTTCCCAGCCTCGCGCCGTCGCAGTGTCGCCGGCGGTCGTTTGTCGGGCTTTACGTCCGTCCGCAAGAGCTCATGAGTTACCTTCTCTCGGAGCTTGTCGATCTCCGCGAGGAGAGCCTTGTCGCCGACGGGGGGCGGCATGTGACGGATGGCCTCGGCCGCCTTCTCAGAGAGGTGAGCCCCCAGCGGCTGCGGCTTCTCGGCCTCCCTGGGCCTCGTGGCCGCCGACGGGTTGCGCGGGGGCTCCAGGGGTGTCGGTGGGCTCTTGGCCACGCTGACCGCGATGGCCATGGCGTCCGCCTGTGTCCAGGGCTCCCGCCCGTCCTGCTGGGGCGAAGCCTGGAGACCTCTCCAGATCGCCGCGGCCGCGTCCTCCACCGAGTACCCAACGGAGAGGTAGCTTCTCGCCGCAACCACGGCCATCTTCCTCTGCTGGCCGATGGGGGCGCCGTTGGCCACGAACTCAAGGGCCCGCTTGGAGAGGGATAGCTGCGGGTGGGTTGGGATGTCGCCGACGTCGGGGCTATTTCTGGTGACATGACTCTGGGGCACATCCGGCAGGGCGTCGACGTCCAACGCCTCGCCCTGGTGGTGCTGGTTGAAGCGGAGCGCCCCTGGCGGGCAGGATGGTCGGTAGTAGATGCGCGAGGCGTCCTTGGCCGCGGGATCGCTGGCCAGACAGAACACGTGGTAGTCGATCTTCGCCTTAGCGGCGGGCCACAGGTGGCCCGGGACGGGGCGGGTGAGCGGGATTACCACGCGGAACTTCGGGTGCTCGGGCTCGAAGCTGTAGGTGGAGTGGGCCACGTACTCGTAGGGGGCGAGGCGCTCGGCGACCTCCTCCCAGCTCGCGCCGTCGTCGAAGTCCCCCACTGCGGCCGTGACCTCCAGGACGAAGTTGTTGCCTCTGGTGGCGTCGGGGCCGTATTTGGTAGGCGACCAGAGTGGGCCATCCTTGGTGGGGCGCTCCAAGTGGTCAGAGAGCATCTTCACCAGCTCTGGCCACGCGACCACAAGCGAGCGTGGTCGGTTGTCGGCTTTGTTGGATCGGA
>JAJYKO010000872.1 GCA_021788565.1 Chloroflexota bacterium | reverse complement strand
GAAGACCAGCCACAGTGTTCAGCAGCACCGGTGGTATCCCTAAAGCCGTCAGCGCGACCACCGCGGGAGTGAAACCGATACCAAGGTATGGGAGGACCGCCGCCAGGAAGGCCAGCGTCGGAATGGCACGGGCAAGCCCACTGACGTTACCGGCTACGAATGCGGCGGTCGGGCGTCGCGCGACCGTTATACCCAGTAATACCCCAATCATGATTGACAGCGCAATCGGTACCGCGCACAGGCTCAGGTAGGCGGTGGTGTGCCCGCCGAAGTCGCTGTTCGGGTCGCTCATGAAGTTCAGCACTTGGTCCATATAGGGCCTCAGACTCGCGGAGCGGCTGCCGCACGCTGCCCTCGGTCGAGGGAGCGCTGCACCAGCAGCAGAAAGAGATCGACCGCGACCGCCAACACTGAAACCACGATCACCCCGGCCAGGACTTGCTCCGCATAGCTGGTGTTGAAGCCCTGGAAGATCAGAT
This sequence comes from Chloroflexota bacterium, assembly GCA_021788565.1. The sequence goes on along the minus strand of JAJYKO010000872.1, from coordinate 2,908 downwards.
AGCCTAGGTCAGTCACCCCGAACAGGGGTGCGATCGTCGCGATCCCTATGGTCGTGACGGTAGCGACTCGCAGCCCGGCGATTATGACCGGGAGCGCCAGCGGCAGGACCACGTAGCGCTGAAGTTGAGGAGAGCTCATTCCCATAGCTCGGCCGACTTCGACGAGGCCGGGGTCCACGGCATGGATGGCCGCGACGATGTTTCGGATCAGCACAACCTGGGCGTAGAGCACCAGCGGGATGGCGACCGTATTCGTCGACAGACCGGTGAACGGGATCAGAGCTGCCATGAAAGCCAGGCTCGGGATGGTGTAAAGGATGCCCGCCGTGGTGATGACCGGCAGATAGACGCGGGGGTAGCGCGCGGCGATCAGGGCCAGTGGAAAGGCGATCGCAAGTGCGATCAGCATGCTCAGACCGGTCAGGCCGAGGTGATCGATGAGCAGCCGGCCGATGCTGTTCGGGTCAGTCCACTCCCAGTGGCTGAAGTCCAGAATGTAGCTCACGGCTGAGTGTCCGAGTAGCGGCCGCTACGTTCGTGAATGGCGCGGGAGATGCTGGCGAGCGTCACCACGCCTCGGATCTGTCCATCCTCCTCTACCACTAAGGCAGACTGACCGGACCGGATCAGCCGCAGGAGCGCCGGCAACAGCTTCTCGCCGGCAGGGATGCGCTCGAGCGAGCCGTCCGGAGGGTTTCCAGGCTCAAGCGCGGCCGTTGCCGGGAGGTACTCGAACTGGCGCAGGATGTTTTCGGCGCCGACCAATTGACTGACGAAGGGTGTTGCCGGTGCGGCAAGAAGTTCGACGGCGGAGCCAATCTGCTCCAGCCGTCCCCCAGTGATCACCGCGATTCGGTCGCCTAGCTTGAAAGCCTCCTCGACGTCGTGGGTGACGAAGAGGATCGTCTTGTGCATTTCGCGCTGGATGCGCAGCAACTCGTCCTGCAGCCGCTGGCGCGTGATCGCGTCGAGCGCCCCGAAGGGTTCGTCCATCAAGAGTGTGGAAGGATCGGCCGCCAGCGCGCGTGCCAGACCCACTCGCTGCGCCTGGCCACCGCTGAGTTGCGCCGGATAGCGCTGCCGGTACTCGTCTGGTGGTAGGCCCACGAACTTCAGAAGGTCATCCACTCGTTGGTGTGTTGCGTCGGAGCGGTCGCCCGTGATTGTCGGGACGATCCGCACGTTCTCGGCGACGGTCAGGTGAGGTAATAACCCGACTTGCTGGATCACGTAGCCGATCCGGCGTCGAAGCGCGATCGGTTCCTGCACCTCTGTAGGTACGCCGTCGATCAATACGCGGCCCGAGGTCGGGTCGCTCAGCCGGTTGACCATGCGCAGCAGCGTTGTCTTGCCCGAGCCCGACGTACCGAGTAGTACACAGGTTTCGCCGGAGGGCACGTTGAAGCTGATGTCGTCGACTGCAGGCGCGCGGGCGCCAGAAAAGCGCTTCGTCACATGCTCGAAGGTGATGTCAGGCACGTTGTTGCTCTCGCGTGCATAGGGGCGTGAAGGGCTGGCACCTGTTGGTCGATACCTCGGGCCCACCCGCTGCGAACTAGGTTACTCCTCCAGGCATGCGGGACACAATAGCCCCCCAATTCCTTAGCTGCCTCGCATCCTCCGTGCCACAGTTCGGGCGCTCAGCATGGTTCAGTTAGTTGGTATGAGCACGCATGACTACACCTATCTGATAGTAGGTGGCGGAATGACCGCCAACGCGGCGGTCAAGGGTATTCGTGAGATAGACCCGTTGGGATCGATCGGCTTGATTGGAGCGGAGCACGATCCACCGTATAAGCGGCCACCGCTCTCCAAGGGCCTGTGGAAAGGGGAACCCCAGGAAGAGATTTGGCTCAACACCTTCAGCCGTGGTGTGGAGATGCACCTGGGCCGGACGGTTCATGCCGTCGACCTGGATAAGAAGCAGGTCGCCGACGATAACGGCACCATCTACGGCTTCGACAAACTGCTGCTGGCTACCGGCGGCACGAGCCGACGGCTCCCATTCGGTGGGGACGATGTCATCTACTTCCGAACGGTGGCTGACTACTGGCGCCTTCGCGACCTGGCGGACCGAGGGCAGAGCTTCGCGGTGATCGGCGGTGGCTTCATCGGCTCCGAGATTGCTGCTGCCCTGACGATGAGCGGGAAGCAAGTGGCGATGATCTTCCCGGAGGACGCCATTGGGGCTCGGGTCTATCCCCGGGAGCTCGCCTCCTTTCTGAACGGTTACTACAGGGAGAGGGGAGTAGAGCTTCTGGCAGGGCAGACTGCCGCTGGTTTAGAACGGCGCGGCGAGAAGCTGGCACCCACGACGAGCGGTGGGGAAGAGTTGTTCGTGGACGGCGTGGTGGCAGGACTCGGTATCGTGCCCAACGTTGAACTTGCTAGACAGGCCGGCCTGCACGTGGAGACCGGCATAGTGGTGGACGAGATGCTGAGGACCAGCCACCCGGACGTATATGCTGCCGGCGACGTGGCCGAGTTCTACAACCCTGCCCTCGACCGGCGCATGAGGGTGGAGCATGAGGACAACGCCAACACGATGGGACGTCGGGTCGGCAGGATCATGGCGGGGCGCTCCGAGCGGTACACATATCTCCCATTCTTCTACTCAGATCTCTTCGACCTGGGGTACGAGGCGGTCGGTCTGCTCGACTCACGGCTGGAAACGGTAGAAGACTGGAAAGATCCGAACCGAGAGGGGGTCGTGTACTACCTGCGAGATGGCCGGGTGAGAGGGGTACTGCTGTGGAACGTGTGGGAGCAGGTTGGCGCGGCGAGACGGCTGATAGCCGAGCCAGGTCCTTTTAAAGCGGAAGATCTCAAGGGCCGGCTTCCCGAGGCCAAAAAGCCCCAAGACGCCGCGGCCTGAGCCCCATGCTGGTGGGGCGGAGTGAAGCAGGAC
>JAJYKO010000027.1 GCA_021788565.1 Chloroflexota bacterium | reverse complement strand
GCTGGGCGGTATCCAGCTTGGCCTGGGCGCTATTGAGGTTGGCCTGGGCGGATGCCACAGAGGCCTGGTCGGCGGCGAGGGAGGCCCCAGTGACGCCCGCCGCTACCTGCTGGTAGTTGGCGAGGGCCGAGTCGTAGGCGGCCTGGGCGGCTGCCCTGGCCTGGGGTGTTGCCCCATCCTTGACCTTCTGGAGGTTGATCTGGGCTGTCTGGAGGTTGGAGTTGGCCTGATCGAGCTGGGCCTGGAGGGCCTGGGTATCCAGCTTGGCCAGGGTCTGTCCCGCCTTGACCGTGTCCCCCACCTTGACGTCGATCTCGGTGATCTTGCCCGAGGCGGTGCTTGATGCCGAGAAGCCGAGGGTGGACTGCTTGGTGGCGATGACGCTGCCGGTGGCAGTGACGGTCGAGACGAGGGAGCCCGTGCGGGCGGTGGCGGTTTGGACTACCGTGGGGGTGTGGCTCGTGGCCAGGTAGCGCTGGTAGCCGACGAAGCCAGCGATCACGGAAAGGAGCAGTATCGCCCCCAGTATCCCGAGACGCCTGTTCGGTAGGCCTCCCAGCGCCCCCCGCACCCCACGTGCTCGGCGCGTAACTGGAATATCCGTTCTCATGCAGCGCTACCCTTTCGCATATTGCTTAACGTAGGTAAGTAATGGCATTACTCCGGCGGTGTAATTGCATCTGACGGTCCGTATAGGCATTTATGGGGCCACATTGGTGTTTAAGGTCCTGTATAGTGCGGCTAGCTCGTAAAATAAATGTAAAAAGTTACCACGCCGCGACGAAGCGAGCGAAGGCTGGCGGGGCAGCAGGTCCGGTGCAGCGCTGGCTCGGTCCATGCAACAACAATTTGCTAGCGATGCGCTGTTCGAGCGCACTAAAGTGGGCACATCGCCGCAGAACACCGCGCGACGTCTTGACATTACCCTTAAGGGGAAGGTCTATAGTAACCTCAGAGTAGTACCTGTGCTAAGGCTGCTTACGGAAAGGAGCCGGTTTCATGGAAGAGCTAATGCCGGTACCTCCTCCGCTTGCCAGGGAGACGGTGGCGGCGCGAATCGCGGCTGAGGATGTGCTCTCGTCAAGCGCCGAGCGCGAACGGAGGAAGATTCACACGATGGAGCGGCCCGGTGCTGCCCTCGGCCCCGTTCAGGTGGTTCACGTGTTCTGGCTAGCCGGGATGAGCTGCGACGGATGCACAATCGCCGTGTCTGGAGCGACAACACCCAGTATCGAGGATCTCCTGACGGGGAAGTTGCCCGGACTGCCTCGGGTCGTGTTGCATCACTACGTTCTCTCGACGGAGGCCGGAGAGGAGTTCGTGAAGAACTACAGGCTGGCTGTGGAGGGCAAGCTCAAAGCACCCTACGTGGTCGTGTACGAGGGCTCCGTCCCAGACGAGTCCGTGGCCGCGGAGACGGGTGGCTACTGGGCGTCCATGGGCACGGAGGAGGTAAACGGCGAAATGAAGCCGATCCCAACCGCGACCTGGCTGAAGCGAATGGCCCCAGGAGCCGCGGCGGTGATCGCGATCGGCACCTGCGCCACGTGGGGCGGCATCCCAGCCGCGGAGGGCAACGCGACGGGCTCCATGAGCGTCATGGATTTTCTGGGGAAGGATTATGTGAGTGCCCTGGGGCTGCCGGTAGTCAATCAGCCGGGCTGCTCGCCCATCGGCGATGATTTCATGGAGACCGTCGCCGCTGTGCTGCTTTTCCTCAATGGCTACGGTCCCCTCCCCGAATTCGACGAATTGGGCCGGCCTCAATGGCAGTTCAACGAGACGGTACATCGCCACTGCCCTCGGGCCGGATATTACGAGGAGGGTGTCTTCGCGAAGCACTACGGCGATAGGGAGTGCCTGGTGGAGATTGGTTGCTGGGGGCCCGTGGTGCAATGCAGGATCACGGAGCGTGGCGCGATCAATTATCGGGGTGGTTGTATGAGGGCAGGTGCGCCGTGCATCGGCTGCATGATGCCCGGGTTCCCGGATCGCTTCTCCCCCTTCTACCAGCGACCGCCCGGAACGCTTGTGTCCTCCAACGCATCGAAGAGCTACGGTCTCTTCGTGCGGAAGCTCAGGAGCATCACCCAGGAGTTCCAGAATCGGGAACTCAGGTGGGGTTCGACAGAGGAGGTCCCCAGCGGGTGGGGCCACGTGACGAAGCCTGCTATCGGGAGGGTGCTTATCCACTACTTCTACGAGAGGTTCCAGCATATCGGAACGGAGCGGCCAGGGCGGACCAAGCCCTACGAAGAGTACCCCGGCGGATACGAAGTGCCGGGCGTGAGAGCAGGCGAGAGCACTCACCGCACGCCACAGCTGTGAGAAATCGCCGGGTATCGTCGCGGTCGGAGGATCGGAGGTAATGCGATGTCTCGCAAAAAGGTACTCCGGTATTGGTACACGGGCGCGGCACTCGCGGGCGTCGTTGTCGCCGCTGTTGCCGCACTTCTGCTGGCGATCATCGTGACGGCTCGAAGCATCCGGGCCAACGCTTTGCGCATCCAGGGCCTGGCGCAGGATATTGTGACCAATACCAGGCCAATCTGGAAACTCGCGGATACCGACTCGCTGTCCGGGCAGCTTCTGCTTGGCGCCCGTGCGATTTCTCAACATGCGTCCGAGATCGCCGACAGCCTCGAGGGACCGCGGGCGCGGTAGAGGGGAGGATAAGGTCATGTCAGACTCCGTCGTCAAGTGCTGGGGGATCAGCCTCGCTGCCGGACTGGCGGTCCTCGGCGTAGTTGCGTCGCTGCTGGGTGTCCTTTGCCGGACGTCCGAGGAGGTCCTCCAGGGCTCCGCTCAGGTCTGGCAGGTGGGGAAGCTGATCGCCAACAACACGGTCCACATTGCGCTCCTTGGGCGCGTCAATCAGAACCTGGGTGAGGTCTCTGACACCGCGGACGAGATCGCTCGCGCCGCTAGCCGGATCCAGACGGCAGCCGGTGGCGCATCGGGAAAGGGAGGCCCATCATGACTATCCGTCTAGTCGTTCTCACTGCGCTAGAGGTCGCCATTCTGGCGGTGGCTCTGGTCTACTTCCTGTTCCGAATAGTCACCTCCCTAGAGAGGATCGGGGGGCTGGGCGGCAGCTACCTGGCTAAGATCCGCTTCGGGGTGCGCGCGATCGAAAAGGAGACCAGCCACCTCGCTCCGGAGGTCGGGCGGCTCAACGAAGGACTGAGCAAGCTGGCCGGACAGTTGGCAGCCGTTGATCAGAGTCTGGTCGCCACAGTCAGCGCGCTGTCCGGCGGAAAGGGGCGCTCGCGATGAACCCATTCGTGGCGATCGTCTGGTGGATAAGCCTTCTCGGCGCGGTTTTAGCCTTCCTGCCTAACCTGGTGTCGTGGCTCATCCGCGCCCGGGCAGCCGCACGACATATAGAGCTGTACTCCGAAGAGATTCTGCGAGCCGGGGCGGGCATCGCCGAGAACACGTCTAAGGCGACAGCTCTCAAGCAGACGCTCTCTCTGGCCCCCCAACTGGTCTCTGGAGCCCAGTCGATGGAGAGCCATCTGGCAGCGTTGCAGGACGCCCTCGCGGCGCGGCCGGCACGCCCTCCCGAGAACGCTGAGGAGGGTCAGCAGTGAAGAAGCTCTTGATCTCGCTCACCCTACTGACCACCGGGTCGGTCGTCGTGCTTCTCGTCGCCTATCTGGTTCCCGCGGCGACGGCGCTCGTCCGCGCAAACGAGAATCTGGCCAAACTTACCGAGGGACTGAAGGCAATCCGCGACAATACTGCGCCGCTCTCCCAGGATCTGCCGGCTGTAAACGACGCCGCGACGACGCTGTACAGCCGTCTCGTCGCGGTCGACGAGCGCCTCCGCGCCATCGCCCAGACCCTGCGGGGCTAGCCTGAGAGGAGGATGCGATGTGCTTCAAGAACCTGCCGATCGAATTCGATGAGAGCGGTCGGGCCTACCTCAAGGAGGGCGCGCGCGACCCATACGCCTACGAGACGCGGTCGCTGGATGAGCAGGCCGACCGGATCAAGGAGTTGCTAGCTCGCAACGGCCACATCAAGCCAGTAGACTTCGACCCGGTCACTCGCGTGGCCGGAGCGCTCGCGTTCCACACGGTCGTTGATCTGCGGGAGCGGCGCGTCCTGGAGACCGACTCGATGGGGACCCTCTTCCGCGGCTACGAGGTGATACTCAAGGGCCGGGACCCCAGAGACGCCGCGTACATCAGCAGTCGAGCGTGCGGGGTATGCGGGGGCGTCCACTCAACCTGCTCGGCCCTTGCCCTGGAGATGGCCTTCCCCGTACCACCTCCACCCCTGGGCATCGTCGTACGGAACCTGGAGCTCGCACTGGAGTTCCTGTATGACAACCCAATTCACCTGGCTCTGCTGGCCGGTCCGGATTACTCCCAGGCGGTCGTCCAGACGACCAATCCATCGGTGTGGGAGAGGGCTACGACCACGCCGGCACCGCATGCCAATATACACGGGTTCAGAACCATCGGAGACATCATGACCGGCATGAACCCGCTGAGCGGATCTTTGTACCTGGAAGGGCTCCACATGACCCGCGTGGCAAGGGACGCCTATGTGCTGATCGCCGCCAAGTACCCGCACCCTGAGTCCGCCATCCCGGGCGGCGTGAGCAGCACTGTCGACGTCGGTGTCTTCAACCAGATGTACCCATCCATGGTCCAACTCTTCGATTACGCGAAGAAGGTTGTTGGGATCTGGGACGACCTGTGCGATTTCTTCTACGATGTGAATCCCGACTACAAGAAGGTCGGTGCCAGTCCCGCGAACATGATTGACCCAGGCATCTGGGATGACCCGTTCTCCTACGACGCTTCCTACGCGCGGTGCGACGAATGGGGAGCGCGGCGATGGGCGACGCCGGGGGTAATTGTCGATGGCCAGGTCGTGACGCACAATCTGACGGCTCTGAACATCGGTATAGAGGAGTTTGTCGAGCACTCGTTCTACGAGAACTGGGCGAATCACCGCTTCAAGACGGACCCGGCCGGAAACCCAATAAGTCCTTACCACCCGTGGAACAAGGAAACCAAGCCGAAGCCGACGGGCCAGAACTGGCGTGAGAAGTACTCATGGGGGACATCGCCAAGGTGGGACCGGCGTGCCATGGAGGGGGAGTGCACAGCGCGGATATGGAATACCGCTCAGTCCAACGTGATGCCGCACACCCGCTTCATACAGCCGACTGGCACGAGCCTTAAGATGCGAGTGCCGGAGGGGAGCCTGCCGGAGATGGAGCTCGAGTGGAGGATCCCCACCCTCTGGAACGCCTTCGAGCGGAACAGGGGACGGGCCTATTGCATTCCCTTTAACGCGCTCGTGGCATTCGACAACTGGCTGATCGGCCTCGACCTTCTGAAACAGGGTAAGGACAGAGTCCATACGCCATTTGAAGTGCCCCGGAAAGGCACGCACATTGGGGCAGGATTCTGGGGTGCGGGCCGAGGGTACCTGACCCACCACGCCGTCATCGACGAGGGAGCGCTGAGCAACTACCAGATCGTCACGCCTTCGACCTGGAACGCCAGTCCCAAGGATCCATGGGGCAACCCCGGCCCTTACGAGGAGTCGGTGATGAACACCCCGATCCTGGAGGAGTTTGGCAGCCCTGAGAGTTTCAAGGGCATCGATATCCTGCGGACGATTCGTAGCTTCGACCCGTGCATGCCGTGCACGACGCACATCCACGTCGACGGCAGTCCGTTCGTGGTCACCCGAGAGGTCAACACCTGCGGGTGCGGACTCGAATAGCTATTAGCAGTTACCTACTAGCTCGCTGCTAACTAATAATCACTAACGGCTGATGACTCACGTAATGATCGCGGGTGTCGGATACACGAACCTGAGGGACCTGTCGGTCGGCCCCGTACTTGTGCCGCGGCTGCGGGAGATGGAGTGGCCGTCGGATGTTGACGTGGACGACTGGAGCTTCGGCCCCATCGCCGTGGTGCAGAGGCTGGAGGACAGGCCCGGGCACTACGACCGCATCGTCCTGGTTTCGGCAGTAGGCAGGGGGCGGGAGCCCGGTGGTGTCTACTGCTACCGCTGGCGCGGTGATTTGCCGGATGCCGCCCAGATCCAGGAGAGGGTCGCTGAAGCGGTCACAGGCATCATCAGTCTGGACAACCTGCTGATAGTGGCCGAGCACTTCGGCGCCCTTCCGGAAGATGTGGTGGTCGTGGAGGTGGAGCCGGAAGACACCGACTGGGGACCGGGGTTCAGTCCGCGAGTCGAGGGATCGTTGGAGAAGGTGGTGGATGCGGTGCGGAGGCTCGCGGCTGGGGACGACGGCGAGTTGGTAGCGGGCGATTAGCGAAGAGGTGGCTGGCGAATTGGCACGTGATCCCCTGGACGCGCTCTACTGGCGCGACGAGATCCTGCAGATCCTGTACTGGCTCCGCGGCGAGGGGCTGGGCGAGTCGGTGACGGCGCGCGACCTGGTGACTTTCCTGGAAGTCGGCGAGGAACTGGTACAACAGTGTCTGGTGCGGCTGGTGGACGAGAGTTACGCCACGACAGTACAGGACGGGATCCCGCTACGATATTGCCTCACCGAGCTTGGGGTGAAGGAGGGCGGGCGGCGCTTCGCGGACGAGTTCGCCGGGCTCACGGGGCAGGCCCACGGCGAGTGCAGCGATCCCAACTGCGCCTGCCACACCCTGGGTCCCGAGGCCTGCGAGTCTCATGGCCAGCATCTGTAGGGATGACGTGGTTCGCAAAAACCGGTAGATAGGGACGGATTCCGGAGGGCGTGTGAGCGGGACGCTCGCCCTTCCCTGCCCGGCGAGCTGTGCTCTGGAGACTGACTGGTAGGAGGGGGCTAATGCTCGAGCCGCGATCGGCGGAAGCGGAGTTCGCATCGGCTGCGGAACGCCTGAGTGCACTGTGGCAGGAGTTCGAGGAACTCCCGTACCCGCGCGTGAGGGATAAGGCGGTCGACCTGCTTCAGGCCGTCGACGCCGTGCACCGGCAGCCCCTCGAGCGAGTGGTGTCCATCCTCAAGGAAGGCGGTCACCCGGAACTACTGGACCAGCTCGCCGAGGACCCCATCGTCCGGCAACTCATGCTCATGTACGATCTCATTCCCTGCGACGATCGAACGTGGGTCGACGCAGCACTCTTCACGTTCCAGGACTACGCTCGGGCCCACGGCGGCGCGATCGAGGTGGAGAACGTCGCGGATGGCATGGTGACTCTGCGCATTTCTGGAGCTTGCCTGGCGTGCTCTCGCTCCACCAACTCTCTGAGCCGCAGCATTGAGGAAACGCTACGACGGGAGTTTCCTGCCTTCCGTTCCTTGCAGATATGTGAAGCAGAGTCTGAACACGTTATGTCCGCCACTGGACTCGAAAGCTGGGACCTCCGTTGCTCGTTAGACGCATCCTGATCGCGGGCATGGGAAACGTCCTGCGGCGGGACGATGGTTTCGGCGTAGAGGTGACGCGACAACTGACAGAGCGAAACGGTCTCCCGCCTCAGGCGGACTTGATCGAGGTGGGGATCGGGGGGATCCATCTCGTACAGAAGCTCATCGACTGCTACGACGTCCTGGTGATTGTGGATGCCGTCGATCGCGGAGAGCCACCCGGCTCCTTGAAGCTCCTTAGGGTGGACGTGCCCGACCTGACGATGTGGCCCGAGGATGAACAGCGCGATTTCCTGGCCGATATGCACTACGCGACGCCGTCTAGGGCGCTGGTACTTGCTCGGGCGCTGGGAGTTCTGCCGCCCAGGGTGTTCATACTCGGATGCCAGGCAGGGGATTTCTTCGACCTTGGCATCGGTCTGACGGAGCCGGTTCGGCAGGCGACGAAAGAGGCGGCCATCGAGATAGAGAGGCTGGTCCGGGAGGTACTCCATGGCCAGGGCTCGACCGATATCACTGGCGCTCAGGGTGGCGCGGGCGAAGAGCGGCCTCACCCAACGTGAACTGGCGGCGCGGCTGGGGGTGAGCCAGACCACGGTCTCCTTCTGGGAGAGCGGCGAGGAAACTCCATCGGCCGACCACGTGGTTGCTCTGGCTGCTGAGTTGCCGGAGGTGCTGGAGGGGCTCGACAGCCGGGAGCGTGAGCTGTTGCGGAAGCTGCTACGTCTGGAACGGGCGCTGTTCGACGGGAAGTGCGCATGTCCGGGGTGCACGTGCGCGTCGGGAGAGAAGATCGGCACGACGGAGAGGTGAGTCGATGAAGCTGGGAGTTGCCGGAAAAGGCGGGGTCGGAAAAACGACCATCGCTGGAACGCTCGCGCGTATCCTGGCACAGGACGGCAGGCAGGTGCTGGCTCTGGACGCGGACTCCAACCCTAACCTGGCGATATCCCTCGGTGTCCCGCGAGATCGGGTCGCCGCGATCACTCCGACACCGCCGGACCTGGGCCGGTGGCGAGAAGACTCGAAGGGAAAAGCTTTCGTAGAACTCTCCATGTCGGTCAGCGAGGTGGTGGAGCGGTATGGCGTCACTACCCCGGGCGGTGTGCGGCTGCTGGTAATGGGAACCGTGGATCATGCCGGAGTCGGTTGACGCTGCAACGCCCACGCCGTGGCGCGTGGCATCACTGGACACCTGGTGGCTGAGGCCGATGTGGCGGTGCTGGACATGGAGGCTGGGCTAGAGCACATGGGGCGCGGCACAGTGGAGCACGTCGATACCCTGCTGGTTGTGACCGAGCCGTATTACCGGGCACTGGAGGCAGCCACCCGTATCCGCGATCTGGCAAAGGAGCTACGCGTGCCGCAGACTATCGTAGCGGCGAATCGCATCAGAACAGAGGCGGATCGAGAGGCCGTATCTCAGTATTGCTGGAATCATGATCTGAACCTGGCAGCCACGATCCCATACGACGAAGCGGTCCCGGAGGCCGAGCGGCGGGGCACGGCCCCCATCGACTTCGTGCCGGAGGGTCCGGCGATGCGGGCGGTATACGGCCTGGCCAGATCGCTGGAGCTAGGATAGCCAGTCTACCGCTGCGCGCACGGTCATCCCGATGCCCAACAGCGTCACGACGACGGCGCTGGCGGACCCTGCCCAGCGGGCGAAACCGCCATGTTCGCCGAACACAGCGGGGAGACGACGTCCGGCGAGGTCGGCGCTCTTGACGAGCATTATCCCGATCGCGATGAGGACCGCCGCCAGCCCAAGGCTGAAGATGATCACAAGCGACACCCCAGCCAGGACGTCGCCCAGGGCGACGGCGGCCAGGAGCAAGGCCAGCGCCGCGGGGCATGGAACCATCCCTCCGGAGATCCCCAGGGCCACAAGTCCCCCCAGCGTGGCCCGTTCCCGCCTGGCGAAGCTCACACTGTCGTGAGAATGTTGGTGAACCTGAGCGTCGGTATGACCGTGCTCCTGCTCCTGCAAGTGCTCGCCATGCGGTCCATGCGTGTGGCCGTGGGCGGACTGGCCCCGAACCATGCGGGTCCAGACCATCCATAGCCCTACGCCCACCACCAGCAGACCAGAGATGACCTCCAGCCCCCGGTGCACTGTCTCTGGCACCAGGTAGGCCCCTGCTAGGGCCGTGAGGAGGCCGAGCACTATCACGCTGGACGTGTGTGTGAAGGTGACGACTCCACCCAGGATGACCGCGTCCGACACCCTCCCCCTCGAACCCACAAGGTAGGCCGCCACGACGGTCTTGCCATGGCCGGGCTCTATGGCGTGGAGCCCTCCCAGAACGAGCGCCGACAAGAGGATCATCGCGTTCAATTGTCACCCTCTCGAACCAGCCAGACGGCAGAGCTCCGCCGTCCCTTTAGGTCTCGACCCGCGGGTCGAGACGCGCGTACAGAAGGTCGATCCCTTGATTGGCGGCTAGCACAGCTACGGACGTGACCAGGAACACCCCCTGGAGCACTGGATAGTCTCGAACCGACACCGCCTGAAAGGTAAGCAAGCCCATTCCCGGATATGTGAAGAGGGTCTCGACGACGATGGCACCAGACACCGCGGTCCCAAGCTGCATGGAAAGGGCAGTGACGAACGGCAGAAGCGCGTTTCGCGCTGCATGGCAGTACTTGAGCCGCCGTGCGCTGAGACCTTTTGCTCGAGCGACCAGCATAAAATCCTCGCCCAGCACCGTGGTTACGCTGTTCCGCATCAGCAAAAACTGCCCCCCTAGCATCTCCAGGGTTAGGACGGCCACCGGCAGCAGCAAGTGCCGGATGACGTCCGTCGCCGCGGTCCACAGGTTGGCGCAGCTGGCAAACGGCGTCTGCGCCCCGGCGATCGGCAGCCAACCAAGCTGTACCCCGAACAGGAGCAACAGCAGCGCCCCGAGGAAGAACGCCGGCACCGTATGGACCGTGGTGAAGAGCATAATGAGGCCGCGTTCCACCCAGGTGCCGCGCCTCCAACCGGCGTGGGCGCCAGCCACAAGGCTCACGAAGGAGGCGAGCAGTATTGCTGGTACCGTCAGGGCCAGGGTCCACGGCAGGTGGCTGGCGATCAGTTGAGAGACCGGCTGCTGTTGGCGGATGGACCAGCCGAGATCGCCCGTCACAATGCCGAACAGGTAGCGCACGTACTGCACGTAAAGCGGCTGGTCCAACCCGTAGTACTGCTCCAGGGCAGCGCGCGTGGTGTCATCGGTCGTGACCTGGGTGTTGCTCGGGGCCAGCAGAGCGGTGATCGGGTCGCCTGGCATCGCCCGGGGCAACAGGAAGTTAAGCGTCAGCACCGCGAGCAGTGTCAGCAGGAAGGCGCCCAACCGATTGAGGCGTCCGGATCGCGTATTCCCTGTCCGCGATAGTGTCGCCGTCGCCATCTCTTAGAACCGGCTGTCCAGCTTCTGGAAGCAGGGAAGACAAACGATCTGCCTGTTGATCCGGCGGGTACGGGTCTCCATGGTGGACTCTCCGCATATCTCGCACTCGACGGAGTGACGGAGCCGTGCGTGGGACGGCATGACCGGATCGACCGCCTTCACGGTGAACAGCTGATCCTCCGGCGCTTTCAAGATGTCCAGGCCTCTCTGCCGCTGGAGCTGGTCGAAGCGCCGCTGGTCCTCGGGAGATGCCTTGCCGGCATCCATCCTCGCCATCAACTGCTCGCGCTCCGGATCCTTCCCGAAGATGTTGGGCTGGCACATCACGCGGATTGCCTTGCTGTCTGATCGGCGAATGAAGGTGAACGCATTCTTCCCGTAGTCCAGGTGGAACAGATTGCCCTTGCCGAATGTGCAGCCTACCATCTGCTGGATGGCGTCAACGGCACACATGTCGGTCTCCACAATGGCCACGACCTCCTCGTCCTTCGAGTGCGGGCCGATTTCGCGCAGGGCGATCTGGGCTGCGCGTATGCCGATGGAGATGCCAGGGCAAAAATGGCCGTGGAACTGGACTGTGGGCTCAATCTCTTTCGGATAAGTTGCCTCGAATGATGTCGTCATGGTCTTGCCTCCCCATCTCCCGATTCCAACGAATAGCATGTGACATATTGCCACACTAAGACCAACGCGGGCCCATCGTCATTCCCGCGCTGCTCATCGTCATCCCCGCGAAAGCGGGGATGACGGTTACCAGCCGGCCCACATACTCCGGGTCGGAAAGGACTCAGATTCCCCCTTGGCTTCACTTTAGTCGTTCCTTATAGCGATCCCAGTCTTCTTGCCCGTCACGAAAGCCTGCTTGTTCAGCGCCAGGGGAGTCGACAACGGTGTGAAGTACCAGTTGTCGAATACCGCTTTCACGTAGATGACGTACCTCCTCGGATAGTACAACGGCATCATGGGGACGTCCCGAGCGACCACCTGCTGCATCTGGCGCACAAGATCCATCCGGCTTGCCTGATCGAGCGTGCGCAGCTGTGCTTGAGCCAGCCGGTCGAACTCCGCGCTCTTGTAGCCCCACGCCCTGTACCACAGGTGAGCCTGATCCGGGCTATCGTACACTCGGTTCATGAACTCCGGGTCGCTGCCCAGGCCGCCGTACGTGGCGAGGGCTACCTCGTAGTTACCGGCGTTCTCGAGCTGGCTGGCGGTGCCCGGGTCGCTGGACCGAAGATCTACTCTGACTCCAACCTTGGAGAGCTGAGTCCGGACTAACTCCGCTACCCTGGCGAGGCTGGACGCGAACAGGAGCGGCATCGTTAGCGGGGAGCCGTCGGGTCGTTGACGTTGGCCATCCTTTAGCTGGTAGCCGGCCTTGTCCAGTAGTTCGGCCGCCTTCTGAGGACTATACGCGTACTGCTCGACGTCCTTTGTCGAGAAGGGGTTAATCGGAGGAAGGAACCCGGGCGAACCGGGGTCACCGTCGCCGCCGAGGACGCGGTTGACTATCTCCTGCCGGTCGATGGCGTAGATGACCGCCTGGCGGAAGGACAGGTCATTGTATGGCGTTCCTCTGGTAAGGTTGAAGTGCAGAGCCGTTGTCGCTTCGCCGGGGGCCTCAAGAATCCCGAACTTCGGGTCATCTTTGAAGGGAGCAACGGCCTCCGGAGGCACCGCGCTGCTCGGGAGCGGAAGGGCCGCGTCCAGCTTGCCGGCCTTCAACGCGACGAACTCGTCGCCGGCCGGAATGAACTCCAGCCGTTGCACATAGGGCTTGCCGAGACAGAAGCCGTCATTAGCCGCGAAGAGCATGCTACTGTCGGATGGATTCATGGACCCAAGGGTGTACGGCCCGCTCCCGATGAAGGCCTTGGGATCGGTGTATTTCTTGGGATCGGTGACGGTTGACCAGATGTGCTTCGGAATGATCGGTACCGAAGCGGCGACGTTGACGAGGAAGGGGGCGTAGGGCGCCTTCAGCGTCATTTTGATCGTATGCTCGTCGACGGCTTTGACGTCTTTGACTGCCCCGGAGATCGTGCTGGTATAGGTGCAGGGGTTAGATTCTAGATAGCCGTATGAGAATTCCACGTCTTCTGGCGACAGGGGGTGACCATCCTGGAACTTCGTTCCTGGACGGAGCTTGAACGTCCATTCCAGGCCGTCGGGCGAAGACGACCAGCTTTCTGCCAGCCATGGAATGGGATTGACCGTCGAGTCGCGACTGAGCAGGGCGTCGAAAATATAGCTTGCCTGCATCATACCGGGCCCAGTGCGACTTCCGAATGGGTTGGGCGCCTCGAACAGGCCCTGACCCTGCATTGCGAACAGTCGAACCGTCCGCCCTTCGCCGGCTGGCCCGTTGCTCGACGCGGCAGTGGGATTCACGGCCATTGAGGACGTTGGCGCTGCCGGCGCGCAACCGCTGAAAAGATAGGCAGCGAGGGTAGCTCCGGCGGCCTTCAGCAAGCTACGCCTCCCGAAAGGTAGGTTCCAGTCCATCAACTGCTCCTTTCCCGCGCAATCTACCGTCGCCATCGGGCTCCATCGTTGCACCAGGTTGCTCCCTTATGTCGACCTCGCCGCCTTCTTCAGCCGTCGCATACGCCGCCGCCAGCAGTTGAACCGTGTAGGGATGACGGGGAGCGTTAATCACGCGGTCGGCTGGACCCTCCTCTACAATCACACCCTTCTCCATCACCAGAATTCGGTCGGCAACCTTCCGCACCAGCGCTATGTCGTGGGAGATCAGCAACAACCCCATGCCACGCTCATTCTGCAGGTCTTTGAGAAGCCTGAGCAGCCTTGCCTGCTCGCTGGCATCCAGCATGGAGACCGGCTCGTCGGCGACGAGCACCTTCGGTCTCAGCACCAGGGCGCGGGCAATGGCCACTCGCTGAAGCTGGCCACCGGAGAGTTCGTGGGAGCGCTTGGCGAGAAAATCGTCGGTCGTGGGCAGGCGCACCTCCGCGATAGCCGCACGGGCCTGCGCGTTGCGCTCCTCCGTGGAGCCGCCTCCCTGGATGTCCAGGGGCTCGCGCACCAGTTCCAGGACGGACATGCGCGGGCTGAGGGCGTCGAACGGGTCCTGGAAAATCAGCTGAAGTCGCCTCTGGGCTCGCCTCAGTCGAGGCCCGGAGAGCTCGCTCAAAGGCTGTCCTTCCAGGAACACCTCGCCACAGTCCGCGTCGGCTAGCCCCACAAGCAGCCTGGCCAATGTGGACTTGCCGCTACCTGTCTGTCCCACCAGCGCGACGACCTCGCCCTCCAGCAGCCTCAGACTGGCCTCGCGTACAGCGCAGACCGGCGGTTTGCCGTGGTCCCTGAATGTATTGCTCAATCCCCGTGCTTCCAACAGGGTTCGTAGCCCGCCGAAGTGGCAAGCGACAAGGCGGCCATCGTGGGGCGCGAGGTCGGGTGCGGCCACGAAGCACGATTCCTCGGCCTGAGTGCAGCGCGGCGCGAACGCACAACCTGTGGGATGGCAGATGGGGTCTGGTGAGTCGCCCCGAATACCCCACAGATCGCGGGCGCGACGCATGGACGGGTAGGCATTCAGCAACCCCCAGCTGTACGGGTGCAGCGGCGCGGTGAGCACCTCGCGCGTGGGGCCAATCTCGACCGCCTTTCCCGCGTACAGGATCATGGTTCTCTCGGCGAGCCTGTCCAGGTCGGACAATGTGTGGGTGATCACTATCATGGTCAGCTTCCGGCGGCGCTGCAGGCTTTTCAGTAACGACAGGACTCGGATGCGCGTGAAGGAGTCCAGCCCGGCGGTCGGCTCGTCCAGCATAAGCAGTTCGGGATCGCAGACGAGGGCCATGGCCAGCATCGCGAGCCTCTTCTCCCCGCCGCTGAGCTGATGCGGGTAGCTGTTCAGGCGACCGGCCTCCAGGCCCACGTCCTCCCAGAGCTGAGCCACCCTGGCTCGCGCTTCGTCTCGGCCGCAACGGCGGTGAGCCAGCAGCGGCTCGCGAATCTGGTCCCCAACGGGATAGACGGGATCGAAGCCCGTCCCCGCCACCTGGAAGACCAGGGCGATTTCGCGCCAGCGGATCTCGCGCATCGCCTCCTCGTCGTGGAGAGGCAGCGGCTGTCCTCTGTACGACACCTCTCCGTCGATCTCAGCCCTGGTGAGCAACCCTAGCAGTGTGTGAGCGAGGGTCGACTTCCCGCTGCCCGTTTCCCCGACAATTCCGAGCAGTTCGCCCTGTCGCAACTCGAATGAAAGTCCCCTCAAGGCCGAGATCGCCTGACCGCCGCGGGTTCGATAGCGGACGCCAAGATCCTTGACCTCCAGCATCGGAATACCCGGTCTCGGCGCCTGGCCGATGGCTAGATCAGTCCGAATGACATCATGGCTCACGGGCTAACTGACTCCCTGGGGGTGATTCATTCTGGCGTTGGCATATGAATCTGCCGCCGTTCCCAGCATCGCCAGGCTGGCGATTAGCAGTGTCAGACAGATGCCTGGTGGCAGAAGCCACCAGGTCCAGGCGGGCGTCAGGTAGATCGCCCGGTAGTCCAGGGCGTGGCGCATCATCATGCCCCAGCTCTGGATCGTCGGGTCTCCTATCCCGAGAAAGGCGAGGGCAGCTTCCATGATCACGGCGCGACTCGCCATGGTGACGAATCCAGCCACGGCGATCGGTGCGAGTGCAGGCAAGAGATGGCGCTTCATCAGATATAGATGGCCCCCGCCTATGAGCCGTGCCGACTGCACGTATCCCCGGGAGCGCAGCGTAAGCACCTGAGACCTTATGACCCTGGCGGGGCGAACCCAGGCGAGGGCGACGATGACGATGATGACGTTGGCGAGGCCCGGCCCCAGGAAGGCAGCAATGACAATCATCAGCGGGAGGCTTGGCAAGGCCATCAGCACGTCGACGAGCCGCATGGTCACTGTGTCGATTGGCCCGCCAATGGTCCCGGCAGATAGACCGACCATCAGCGCGACTGCCAGCCCCGCCGCCCCTGCGATCAACCCGACAGCCATTGAAACCCTGGCACCGTTAACGAGACCGCTGAGCAGGTCCTGGCCCACGTCATTCGTACCGAGCAGGTGATGGGGACCGGGTGGCTCGAGCGGGGCGCCCACGTAGGCATCGGGAGCGTAGGGCACCAGCAGCGGCCCCACCAGGGCCATCGAGGCGCAAACGAGGAGCAACAGCACGCCCACGCGTACGGTGCTCGATCGCCGCCACAAGAGCGCGAGGCGGTCAAGTGGAGCGGCACCGCCGCGGATCCCCGTCAACTTCGCCAATGACGTCGCTGCCATTACACAGTCCTGCACTACTCGGGCAAGCGCGCGACGCAGGGAGGGGTATTACTTCACTAATATCGGGCGAGCCAGGAATCCGACTGGAAACGGGAAGGCCGCATCTGGAGCGTGCAAGAAGGATGCCATTATCCCAGCGCTGCGCCCGACTCCTAATGCTTTGTCACGACTAACTGGGCGCTATGGACAGTAACGCTCGCCAGCAGTCTCTTTCACCCGTCCACGAACGTCTGAAGGCTTCCTGCGCTCCTGCGTGAGGACCAGGCCGAGGATGATGGCCACGCCTCCGGCCATCAGTGACCAGGTGATGATTTCTCCGAGGAAGATGTGGGCGAGGAGCGCGCTGATGAACGGTATCAGGTACTGGAAAGCTGCGGCTTGATCGGCTGGCACCCGCTTGAGGGCATCGTTGAAGAGGGTGAAGTTCAGCGCCGTACAGCCAACCCCGAGATACAGGACGATCGCCAGGGTGGGGCCGGATAGCACCAGGAGGCTGCCTACTCCGCCTTCGGCCGCCGCCAGGGCCAGGAGAGGGGGAATACTCCAGCCGCACCCCACGCAGGTCACAACTACGGGATCCCTGCCAGTCATTACTCGACGTCCCCAGGCCGCCTGCATGGCAATCACGACCGCGAGCAGCAGGGCAATCGCGATGCCCCGGGGGTCCAATCCGTCTCCGGTCAGGACAGCCGTCACCCCATCCTGGAACAGCACCAATCCCACCCCCGCCAGAGCGATGGCGGCCCCCAGCAGCGTCTTCCCGAAGTCGGCGGGCCTGTAGGCGATGATGGCGGCCAGCGCAAGCCAGAGGGGGCTCGTGGCGGTGACCATCCCGACCACCGAGGCCGGCAGGAAGTGCACTGCCAGCAGCGCCAGGATCGAAC